>NZ_JBNHEQ010000188.1:11261-35737 GCF_050016015.1 Dapis hubbardiae BLCC-M172 | reverse complement strand
AGCACTTTCTGTTGCCCGTGAAGTACAAAGTTAATAGGCAAGATACCTGTATTACTTAAGTTGAAAATATGAGATATTTAATCCTAACTAAATATAGCACTTTCTGTTGCCCGTGAAGTACAAAGTTAATAGGCAAGATACCTGTATTACAATAATTTTACCATTTAAACTTGTACATGATTAGTCCGAAATCTGCTGTAGATTAATTTAGTGATTGATTATCAGTTTCTTGTTTCAACTTATTCAGGAAATATTGATTTATCTCCGAAAAACAAAATTCTGTACTTTCTCCCATACAGAAATACCAGATTACTCTTGATGACAATATAGCTATCAGAAATGATTTGTGAAAAAAAGCTGTAGGGGTTTGGTCTCCAAACCCTAATACCATTTCTCAAAAACTTTTCTATATTTGATTGAGTAGGGGAGTGTAGGGACGTATCGCTGCGCGACATGTTTGCGGAGCATTCCGGAACGGAAAACGCATTTTTGCCTGTGCAACGTCCGTACGGGAGAAGTAAAAATAAGGATAATTAAGATTAAATTGCTTCAAATCAGCAAAAAGGTAATTCTGCCAAGGTAATTACTTAATAACTGAAGTATTAATCAAGTAGAGCATTAATGCATGGGAATTAGTATAACCAAAATGGGATTTGGAGACCAAACCCCTACGATAAAATATTACAACCTAATTGAGGATTGCTATATGACTAGATTTGTCAAACAGTAGAAAGAGAAAAAATTAATTTTCTACCTACATTTTCTTAATTTATCTAACCACCAATTTTGTAAGCATTCAGCTATCAGCTATCAGCTTTACTACCTTTATTAGGCAACTCAAGCTTGTTTTTCCTGTGCTTCAATTCTCTGATTAAAAATATAGTAGAAGTTAAACTAATACTTACTTCATCTATTAAAAAGCTGTTAACGAAGTTCCTCCATAGGAGGCTAGCTAACTGCTAATAGCTCAATGCTTACCCAATTTTCAACAAAGAACCTACAACTTGAGGAATATTTTCTAACTCCATAGCTGCCATTGCTGCTGTCGGTTCATAACCACAATGAACCATACAATCAGCACATTTAGGATTTCCACTTTTATAACCATAATTATCCCAATTAGTTTTCTCTAAAAGTTCCTTAAAAGTAGCATAATACCCCTCATTCATTAAATAACAAGGTTTTTGCCAACCAAGCACACTATAACTAGGACTACCCCAGGGAGTACAATCATAATCTTTTTCTCCCATCAAAAAATCTAAAAATAGAGGATTATGATTAAAATTCCAATTCTTTTTACCAGCTTTAAAAGGAGAAAGAATTTCTCGGAATAATAACCGAGTTTGTTGTCGCTTCAGAAAATGTTCCTGGTCTGGTGCCCACTCATAACTATAACCAGGAGAAATCATCATTCCATCAATATTTAAACTTTCCAAAAAATCAAAAAATTCCTGCATTTGTTTTGGGTCCGCTCCCTCAAATACAGTAGTATTAGTAGTAACTCGAAACCCTCTAGCTTTAGCAGCACGAATTGCTGCAACTGCTATTTCAAACACCCCTTGTTTATCCACACATTTATCGTGAGTTGCTTGTAAACCATCAAGATGAACACTAAAAGTTAGATAAGGAGAAGGTTTAAATTTATCAAGACTTTTTTCTAGTAACAAACCATTAGTACATAAATAAACAAACTTTTTCCGTTCAACTAACCCTTCTACAATTTCATCAATTTGTGGATGTAATAAAGGTTCTCCTCCAGGAATAGAAACAACAGGAGCGCCACATTCTTCCACAGCAGCAAAACATTCTTCAGGCGTTAAATTTTGCTTGAGTATTTCCTTCGGATGCTGAATTTTCCCACAACCAGGACAAGCTAAATTACATCTAAATAAAGGTTCTAACATTAAAACTAAAGGGAAACGTTTACGCCCTTTAAGACGTTGAGTTAAAAGATATTTTCCTACTTCTAAAGCTTGTTGAAATTGAATTGCCATTAATTACCTCACACCTAATATACGCAAATATACGCAAAAAAAATTTCACTTCTACTCTGAGAAAATTACCAGAAAATCAGGTCAATAATCTCCTCTTTAAAGAGGATAAAAAAGAAAATGGTAGTCCTGCATAGTAATGGTAGATGGATGGGGATGGGGAGGTGGGGTGATGTGGTATGTTGGAGTATTTTTCAACCTTAGACCACCATTACAATGCACCACCACCAAGAAAATTAAGTATTTTAAGTCTCCCTATTGCACGAAGCACTGTTAACTCGTAACTGATAACTGTTAACTGATATAGCCCTACGCATTAAGGTGTTTGACATTTCTAAATCCTGTTAGCGGAGCTTTTCCCTATACGAAAAACCCTTTGACAGTCTGCTGTTCCCTGTTCCCTCTCTTGGTGCGCGTTCCCTTGCGTCTTACGCCGACGCGGGGTCGCACCACTGTTCCCTGTTCCCTAGCGCGTAGCGCTATAACTGAAATAACCAAGGCATTTTTATCAATAAAAATCCGGGTTTCTAATTTTAGTTGATAGAAACCCGATTTGTCTTATCTTAATAAATTATTCCTTTCTATTCTCGCTAGCTAACAAATGCTGCTTCTGGTACAGCATCATCATGTTCAACCCTGAAGACATTAGCACTTAGATTAGCTACAATTTGTTTTCCTTGTTGAGTCAGATTCAGATAGGAAACCGCATCCTTAATATAGCTATAAACTACATTCCAGTAAAACTTAGGATAACCCTGACGTAAATCACCTGGATTGTTGTATCCTAATATTTTATTCTGACCTGTTTCTTCAAATTCATAGAACAGGGCACTAATTTTTTGTAAATAGCGAGGGTCACTCAATTGACCAATTAAATCTGCAGACCTCACTAGACCAGGATAATTTTCCTTATCCTGATGATCCTTATCTGCTGGTACAGGGAAACGAGTCAATTCTATATTACGCTTAATTATTTCTGCGTCAATTAACTTATGACCTCCAAAGCGTTCGTCAATAAATAGCTTACCTCGATCAACATGATAGGGAGTAAGACTAGCATCTGTAGCACCTCTGGGTAGAGATACTTTCATGTTATCTACTCCGGTAGCATACAATCTTAAATCCCCTCGATCTTGACGACATACACCTTTGACATACCCAATATCGTGACAAAGTAGAGAAATGTGGTAATGTAACCAATCTTCACAAGATACCCCACCTTCACGGATATGCTTTCCTCGTAAAACTTCTTGTCCCACTAAAGTTACAAGAATAGTATGTTCTACATTATGATAAAGGGCATCACCATTAGCAATGTTTTCTAATGCCATCCCAGCTGCCCAGGCGATAATATCAGCATAATCTGATTTATATCCACCATAAGTATGACGATAGCCATCAGTTAGCTTTTTTATGAAAGCATCAATCAGAAGTTCAGTGGAGTTAAACATCTGCAGTCTCCTAATTTCAATTTACTCTTTATACTTACTTTTATTTACCATCATAAACAGATTATCTAAGATCGTTTTTTTCCCTTCGATCAAGTTATATATCTATAACTAATAAGTTATTTTCATTAATAGCTAATCAATTTGTTTCAAGTTTCACTCTTACTTGTGTTTAATATTTATGGTCATTGCTCAACTCAATCTCAAGTTATTATTGGGTAAATAAAAGTAAATTACCCAACGAAAATTCAAAATTTTCTCACCCTTATCTTTAATTATATTGATAATAATATTTAGTTATCCATTTGTATGGTATTCACTCTTGACAAATTTGCCAGATTAAGTGTAACATTATATACTCAGGATAGTCAAAATTGACCATAAAGTAAAAAATATTGTCCCTTATATTGAATTATAATATAGGGTTTGCTGAAAAGTCTTATGGGTGAGGATAGGAGTTGTAGGGGTGATTTCCGTGCCGGAATGCTCCCCAAACGTGAATCACCCCTACAGGATAAATGGGAATTACAGAGAGTCTAGTCGAATATACAGCAGTTTCCGCACGTTATGAGGTACATATATTGACAGTTAAGAATTTAGAAGTTATCTAGGGTATGACTACTACGAAGTTTACCGGAAATGTTTGCAGAGTCAGTTATACGTTAGTTAGTTCGGAAACTCCTGTAAGTGCTCCTGCTGTACCTCAAGGGCAACAGGAAGCGCTGTATTTGTCCCTCAATTTTTCCACTCTTGTCTGCTCAAAATCCTTACATTTTAAGCTTCAGGGATCAAAAAGCTGGCACTTTTTTCGCACACGCAAGATTTAGCATTTATATGTAAATGCTTTTATATTTAATCACCAAACCCTAATATAATTATTTTCCCTAATATTTTTTTCAAACAGCTATAATTATTAATATATACTATTTATACCTGGGAATCATCAGACATTATTTTATATAATTTTATCCTAACTTGCCTGTGATGAAAATCTACTATCATTGGTTACAATATAGCAATTCCCAAGAAGCGTGAGGTACAAAATTCGTTTGTTTTAGGGAACACTTAACTGGGAATAGGTATGGAGGGAATAGGGAATAGAAAAGAAATTAAAGAGCTTGTGTACCTCATAAGCTTGAGAAACCCTATAACATCATTTATATGTGATCCTCGCCACAAAAACAAAGAAAAAATATTGTACTGACATCTATAACTAAATCAAAAAAATAGCAATGACTAATCATAAAGATAAGTCTCAAAACATATTTTTTGATCCTCATCAAGAAGATAGTATCTTTGAAAAACTTCCTCAAGAAGTCAAAAAATGGGCAGCTAGTTTACCTTGGGAGCAACGCCGTTATGTTTTATCATTTTCCTATATTTTGTGTGCTTCTTCTCCTGAGAAACAAGCAGAATTTTTAGATGATTATATAGCAGATGGTTTAGCCGTAAAAATGCTGCAAGATATAGATACAATTAACAGGGTTAACAAATATCTGAGACGCTTTCGTGCCGAAACAAAAATTAATGAATATGTACTCCGAAACTACATTAGACTATATTACATTCATGCTGCTCAAGATGTAAGTTGTCAAACTAAACAGTATTTAGAGTCGGCCTTAAATTTAGTCATTAATACAGAAGAAAGAAATCAAATATTCAACTATATATTAGGATTTGAATTGATTAAAATTATATTCAAAATGAGTTGGTTACAACATGAGAGACTAGCCAGGCTTCAGACAAATCAAGAAAATTTTATTAATACATATATTAAGCCAATTCAGTATGCCCATCAAGTTAATGGTATTATCGTACCTAAAGATAAAAGTGTATTTTTTGCTAAAAGAGATTATTATGTACAAATACCTGAGATATCTCCTAAAAAATTAGTAGAGTTAGTCATAGCAACTTTTACTCCTGAGAAAGTTAATAAATGTGGTTTCATAATCACTCGCCATATTAAAGCTTTAAGATTTGACTTTGATTACATCTTTCGACAACAAGAACAAGAAGGAATTTTTCCCAGTGAATTTGAATCTATAGTTAATTAAAGTACAATCATTATTAATTGTAATTTGAGTAGAACAAAATTAAGCAATAAGCAATCAGAAATAAAATAGTTTGAGGAACTGTTAATAAACTAAATCTTAAATCTTGAATACTGTCGCAGCTTGAAATTCCTGCCTAATTGCAAAAGTCAGCACTCAAGAAGACTAGCTATATTTCATTTTTTATATGTGGGGAAATACCTGCCCCTTCTCATCTATTCCCTTTTACCTATTCCCTTTCTTCAGATTGACTTTAGAAAAAATTAAGCCCTAGAGCATAAGGCACAAACGTGTTAAATACACGATAGTATGAAAAATATAAATAAATCAATTAGATTCAGGAGCCTGTCGTGCTGCTATCCAAAGGATTTGAAGTAGAAATGTACACTGGCACACCCCAAGGTAATATAGTTGGCCTGTCAGAGCAAATTGTGGCCAAAGTAGAGGGGTTTGTGAGGGAGCCAGATAGTAGAAATGTAGAATACACTACTGCACCATTGTGTAGCTACGATCGACTTTTATGCGCTCTAGTAAAGCCAAGACTAAAACTACGAAACTATTTAAGCACTTTAGGAGATTACACCATAATTCCAGGAAGTACATTATCTCTAGGGAATAGTAATCTTTTTTATCGTTCTGACCCAAATAACCCATATCACACATATATAGAGGAAACCTACGGTGCGACAGTTGTTACAACCAGTATTCATATTAATGTTGGTATTAGTGACCCAGAATTACTAATGCGAGCTATTCGCTTAATTCGGATGGAAGCTCCTTTATACTTGGCTCTCAGTGCCTCTTCTCCTTTTCTCGATGGTCAAGTGACTGGGTTTCACTCTACTCGTTGGGCTACTTTTCCCAAAACTCCGACTTATGTCCCTTTGTTTGAAAGTCATAGTCATTTGATTAAATGGACCGAGGAGAAAATTGCAGCAGGGATTATGCAGAATGTCCGTCATCTATGGTGTTCTGTACGGCCTAACGGCGATCGTCGTCCTTATAATCTTAATCGTTTAGAATTAAGAATTTGTGATTTTGTAGACAACCCGATTATGCAACTGGCCTTAGTTGCTTTGTTAGAAGCTCGTTTATGGCAATTATTTGATGACCCTAGTCTCGATCCTTTAGAAAAAAGTCACTTTCCAGCAACTAACCGTTTGGAGGATTTAGTGAATTTAGCAGATAATAATGAAATTGCAGTAGCTCATCATAGCCTTGAAGCTCAAGTCCGTCATTGGCAAGATGGTAGAACTATTCTAGCAAGAAATTGGATTGAGGAAATCTATCAACAGGTTTTACCTTATGCGAAAGAACGTGGTTTTAGTTGCTTTCTTTCACCTATTAAAAAAGTTCTTCGTGAAGGTAATACAGCACAAAAATGGTTAAATAAATATCAGAGTAGTTTTGACACTCGCAGTGTAATTAAAGCCGCAATTTTGGAGATGGCACAAAAAGAAGAAGAGTTGGAAGATAAATTGTGTCAATCAATGGTTGCATAATCTGAGTTTTATCCTATCATAATTTATGTTTTCTACTTCCTCTTATGGAAAACTCATTGATTTTCATAAACTTCTTAAAATTTTGAATATCATAACCAACTTCTTGTTCATGTCAGTCAGCATTACTAATGTTATCTTTCCTATTTAAAAGGCTGATATAGGAATAGATACTTAACAAGTATAATGCAGTATTGAGCATTCTTTATTAGAAATTATATTTCTTGAAAAAAATATTTTTTACTACACTTTAAGGCAACTTTTTTGTAGTATTTATATCTAATAAAATATGAAGAAATTATCTGTTTGTTTAAGTAATATCATGTCCGTTTATATCCTTTGTGGAAAAGCTGGGGAAATATCTACCAGATTTAATGTTTTTTCTTCTCTTAAAGCTTCTTTCCTAAGATAACTAAACCATTCTTCCTTACTTTCGCCCTTACAATCCCGATGCTAAAGAACATGATGTAATTCATTTACAGCGATTGTCAATGGAAAAAAAACGTAAATCAAGCCCAAAATCAATCACTTCAGCAAATAATGAAAAGCTTAAATAATCCTAATTGATTCAGATCTTAATCCGATCATAATTTCCTTATTGAAGAATTAGGTAATTATGCTAAAGGAGAAACCCATAAATACAATATCAGAACTTACGCAGAGGTACTACATATAGAGTAAAAAAACTATAACGTTATAGTTTTGAACACTACATACATTGTCTTTGCGTAAGTCCTAAATATTTTACTTTAGTAGTTTTAAAGAAACAAAAATTACAAGGTTTCCCTTTTTAATTCACTATAACTATATATATAGTAAAAATTATATGGGTAAAAATATTCATCAAACCTTTTAGCTCACTATGATTTGATAGGTGTCAAAAAACCTTTTAGCTCACTATGATTTGATAGGTGTCAAAATATATCATTGATTTTATGCCTCAGATTGTCTTAGTCTATCCACAAATTCCACCAAATACAGGTAATGTTGCTCGTACTTGTGCTGCTACCGATACAGAACTACATTTAGTAGGGCCTTTGGGTTTTGAAATTAGCGATCGCTACTTAAAAAGGGCTGGTTTAGATTACTGGCCTTATGTAAAATTCAATTATCATCATAACCTCGAAGATTTTCAAAGCTATCATCAAGAACGAGGTGGAAGACTTATTGGCTTCAGTAAAAGGGGGGAGATTAATTATACAAAATTTCAATATCAAACAAATGATTGGCTATTGTTTGGTTCCGAAACTAATGGACTACCACAAGATGTCTTGAACTACTGTACTGCAACTCTCTACATACCAATGACACAACCAAAGGTTCGTAGTTTAAATCTTTCTGTTAGTGCTGCCTTGGGTTTGTTTGAAGCTAGGCGTCAATTGGGTTATCTGAGTTAGTAGGACTTACATAACTTTTAAGTCCAAGTTCAAGTCGCTCCGCGAAACGTTCATAAGCTATTTGTTATTAACTCATTATCAAACCAGAAGGGAATTATTTTCACAAGGAGAATTAAAAGCTATGAATGAAATTGGTCATTACCTAGCCCCAGTCGTTCCTTGATTCTTTGAGCTGATAGTTGAATGTGAGCTAACTGAATGCTTACATTTGAGCAGGTATTTACTATTCACTTAGATATTACTTTTACTAAGAAAAATTAGTAAGAAAATAATCAGTTTCTGTTACTTATTTCTAAGAAATAGCATTCATAAAGCCATTCAAAATTTATTTCTCCTTTGCGCTGTGAAACCGAGGATGTAAATGTGTTAAACTACTATGTTTTGGGTGCATCTCAATTCTGAATAAAGCCAAGAATTTATCGCTTTTAGGGAACAGGGAACAGGAAAAAAGTATTTTTGCAAATATTGAGATGCACCCTATGTTTTTGTTTTTTATATGGTTAATATAACTGGTTAAATTTGAGATTATGTTCAATAATTGATAATTGATAATGGATAATTGATAATTACCTCTGGTTAAAACCGAGAGGATTAAAGATTGGGAAATATCATTTCTTTTTTTCCCCTTCAAAGGGGAGGCTTTAAACCACAATTATTTAATTAACAATTAATAATTAATAATTCGGTAAACTTTTGGGTAATTCATATATAGCAATCCTCCGCATATTCGTCGCAAAAATATTACTACTTTTTAGGGAACACTTAACAGGGAACAGGTGAGAGTTTAAACTTTTTTATTTACTTTTTAATTGCCCGCAAACTATGGGCGGATTGCTATATTCTGATTTCTGTTTCTTGCTGAAAAACTTAAGATTTAAAGCCTCTCATATCAAATCCGGTAGTATCGGTATAAAAAAAGCAGAGAAACTGGGTTTGTATCAAATGTCCTTGTACGGACGTTGCACAGGCAAAAATGCGTTTTCCGTTCCGGAATGCGGAGCATTCATGTCGGCGACAGCCGAAACATGTGGCGCAGCAAAACGTCCCTACCATTGACCTCCCACAAACCCGGTTTCTTGTTACTTTGAAGCAAGTGGATTTGATATCATTTTCAGGATAAAAAAACAAAAAAATTGCTTTTAACCAATCCTATTTTTTTTAACCAGACGTAATTATTAATTATTAATCATTGAATCGTATTTTTGTTTAATATCATGTCCGGATGTAATGGTATAAATAAAATATTTGGCGATCGAGAGGATATATTTTAATTTCTCCCCTACTCCCCTACTCCCCTACTCCCCTACTATCTTAATTATAAGTGTTCAACCGGACATGGTATAACTACTACTTTTTAGTTTTTTGCGATTGCTCCTAAATATTTTAATTCTCTTTTGAACCCTGAGTTTTGAATGTTATTTCAAACTGAGGAAATACTGAAACAAATAGAAATAAAAAAAACTTATATATAACCGAGAGAATACTCTAGGCAAGATGATGTATGGGTTGTGATAATTAAAGAAGTAGAGCTGAGATGGATGGTTTTAGATACTTTTATACTTAAGTATCAAAAGACTAGGAAAAAATTAAATAGTATTTCTATATCGCTAGAGATAAAAAGTTTGAAGCTTTTACCCATGATACCTATTGCCTAACTAATTGTATAGACATTTTCGACACAACCGTGCTGAAGAGTGCTATGTGAACTCTAGTCTATACCCATAAGAAATTTCTATAACTGTGTCAATTGCCAAGGACAACAAGTTGTTGTATACCAAAATTTAGATTATGTTTCCTCCTGAAATCTTCCTCTGAATCTAGAGGGTATTTAATACAGGACTAAACATAAAGAAAAATAGAAAAATATAACTGGACTAATTGCTAATTGAAAATAGGGCAATAGCAAACTAGGGGCAAAGATATTGCTCTATATTAGTTTGCCAAAAGTTAATTATTTTCTTTGATTTGAGTCATTACATCAAAATTAAGTTACAATTATCCTTGCTTTTTTTATCAAAGCAAGATAACCTAGCCTAAGCCTGATGATTTACAGTGATCTGGATCTCTAATACTAAGTGACCTAGATCGTTGACAAAAGAAGGTTCAGAACAGTTAAACGCTTGTCAATAGGAGGTCGTTCTGTGAAACGAACATTTCCAAATCAGAGTAAGTCTATTGCTAAGTGTGAACTTCACACAGAAGCAAATGTTGAACAGACTAAACAAACAAATGTAGGTAGTAGTAAGGCTTGTTCCTCTGCTGCGATGATTGGACTTGCTGCTATCTCAACTACAATGGGTGCATCAGGCATTCTCTTCCCAGGGGAAGGCGATCATGCAGTAGCAGTAGAACTCCCTAAAGTAGATACAAATCAACAATATTCTTCTGTAGTAAGAATTCCAGAACTAAATGTTACTGGGGTTAATAGGCCCAAAGGTCTACTACTGCAAAAATTGACCCAAGGCTATGTAGATACTGAAGGAAATAGTGATTCTGAAGTAGGACTAACTAAACCTGAAACTGTTCTGCCGTCAGTACAAAAATCAGGTCAATCCTTTTTTCCTGTAGAACTTAAACAGAAAAAACTGAATCAACTGCAAACTAATGAGTTGCCTGCTTTCGGATCGTTAGCCAAAGAACAAAAGAAAACCATCAGCACTGATGGCCAGCTAGTTGAGGAGTTAAAAACAGGAATTAACCCTGTTCAAAAACAAAAAAACCGCCCGGCAAGAAGTTCGGTGGATTGGAGGTATGAGGAGTCTGTTTCTGAGTCTGTAGGAAAACCTTTTAACTCATCAAAAAAGAAATTCCTAGAAAATATATATGAAAAAAAATCAGAAAATTTAGTTGTTGCAGAACCACAGCTACAAATAGCTACCCCTAACATAGATAATAATTCTGCTGCTAGAGAAATAACTGATGGTGAAGGAGATATTTCTCAAGAGTCAATCAAGACTAAAGAGACAAAAGTAGAAGGGGCAGTAGTTATTGATTCAGGAATGACATCTACACCAGTTTCATTGGTGTACAAAGTACGTGTTGGGGACACACTGAGTTTAATTGCTAGTCAGCACAATGTATCTGTAGGAGCATTGGCTAAAATTAATCAAATCAAAGATCCAGATGTAATTGAAGCTGCGAAATTACTCAAAATTCCTCAGCAACCATCTTCTTCTTCATTAACTTTAGCAAGTTCTACAACTGGTCATTCTGGTGACCTAGAATCATATTCTTTTGGACAAGAAGAATTGAATCAACCTGCTCTGGAAACTACAAATAATCAACCTGATTTTCCAGAAGCCAAGAGACCTATTATCAAATCTGATTATTCATCATATAGTATACCCAAGGTTACTGTACCTAAAGTTTCAACAACGGGAAGTTTAAAGCTTGTTTCTTGGTCTGAAGATGCAGGTCATAAAGAGTCCCAAATAAATCAAAAATCAAAAGAATTTATAACTTCAAAACATTCGGTTGCTACAGATAAACCTAAAACTCCGTTAATTAATGGCAAAGTATGGCCTACTCATCTAGAATCACAGGTATCTAGGCCAAGTTCTGCTCTGGAATTAGAAAATCAAGTCCATTTTAGTAATAACCAACCTGTTCAACGAACAGAAGTTGCTAGTGATACTAAAGATAGTGAATTATTACCAGTAGCTCAAACAGATAATCAAGAAAATCCTTATGCCAATCGTTTAAGGTCAGAAATTACTAGGCTACGACAGGAATATAATGCTCAAAAAGATTTGGAAGAATCTCAGCTAACTCATTCAGAATCAACAACTATTCCAGTACCTGAACCACTATCTTCAGAAAATAACCTACCTATTAATCGTCAAACTCCTACAGACAGAAATAATAGATACTTACAGCCAACTTATCAGGTAGAAATTAGCAGTTCCCAGACCAGAAATTGGCCTGAAGAGATAAGAACTAATAGACTGGAAAGGAGAAATCCGGCTACAGTTGTCAAAGAACTACCTGTAGCAGGTCAGCAAATTCAGGCTGTAGCACCGATAGGAGGTAATGCTGATGAGATTCTAAATAACCCTTCAATCGGAAAAATGGTTTCTCCAGATTTGCCACCTTTGGGTCAAGCTGATACCTATTTACCTGGAGGCTCGATGCAATTTACCGGGTATAGCTGGCCTGCAAGAGGGGCATTGACATCAGGTTATGGTTGGCGATGGGGAAGAATGCACAGGGGTATTGATATAGCTGCACCAACTGGTACTCCGATTGTTGCAGCAGCTCCTGGTATTGTTACTTATGCTGACTGGAATAGTGGGGGTTACGGTTATCTGGTAGAAATTCAGCACCCTAATGGTAGTCTGACAGTTTATGCTCATAATAGCCAAATTTTAGTTAGAGAAGGTCAAAAGGTGGCTCAGGGTGAGTTGATTGCGAAAATGGGTAGTACCGGACGTAGTACCGGACCACATTTACACTTTGAAATCCATCCTAAGGGCAATGGAGCAGTCAACCCAATGGCTTATCTACCTTCTAGAATGGCTTATAATTAGATTATTTGATACCAATTCACTTGAAAAATGTCACAAATAGTCGGCAAGTGATAATCTGAAATAATAAGCTTAAATTACTGTATAATTTAACTCTTAAGCCATTAAAATTCTACTTTTGACTTTTGAGTTCCGTGAAATGGTATGAATCATTCCCATTTCCAGTCATAGAAATGGGAATTGACATCCAAAAAAAGTTTGGCCTTGAGTTTAATTTAG
This sequence comes from Dapis hubbardiae BLCC-M172, assembly GCF_050016015.1. Classification (NCBI taxonomy): domain Bacteria; kingdom Bacillati; phylum Cyanobacteriota; class Cyanophyceae; order Oscillatoriales; family Microcoleaceae; genus Dapis; species Dapis hubbardiae. The sequence continues at coordinate 22,609 of NZ_JBNHEQ010000188.1, read as the reverse complement.
TTTGTAAGAAAAAAAACGAAAGACTTGACGAAACCATGGGATAGTATGCTACTATTATAAATGGCAAAAAAATTAGGCTCAGTAGCTCAGAGGTTAGAGCAGGGGACTCATAAGCCCAAGGTCGCAGGTTCAAATCCCGCCTGAGCCATATCTATTAATTTTAATATTTGAGTTGAGTAATCACGGGATTTAAGTGAAAGAGATTAATGGTAGGGATTTGGTTTGCCAAATTCTACTACCAAACGCGATAAATCCTAGTTAGTGCTTCTCTTCTTAGCTGACCAAAAAATTGGGATTTAAGCCTCGCCTTGAAGTGGCCTACTTTCTGATATATTTATAGCCAACATTTCCCACTACAAAATGTTCTACGGCCTTTCCTTGGAAAAATTTATTAAATAAATATAATGGGGATGAGACTAACCCTAGTCCGTTGAGAACCATTCCTTTCACAACTTGACCCGCTGTAATTTTTTCTGTTACTTTTCCCCTAGCAATTCATTAATTTTCTTTTCTATACCAATTTCATCAATGATTCCTGCTACTAATCCGATCTGGATCTAAATTACTTACTTCTACTCACATTTTTCATCCTTTTTTTTCAGAGTCTTTTCTAGGATGACAGTATTAATATTTTTTTTCTTCAGCATAAATACTGACTCAAGTGTAACCACTGTCACATACTACATTTTGTCTTGCGGAATGTGGGATAGAAGGTAGCACAAAATTTCCTAGCTCTCTCAGTATTTATACTCTGTAAATTATAGCGGTTTTCACTTCATGACTTGCATTACTTCTTCCTTCTTCCTTCTCTCCTAGATAATATGAGCCTTCTTCCTTTGAACCCAAATCTCTGTACTCTATTTGAAGTGCGGAATGTAGGTTATAGTGGTTTAAATTACCACCTAACTTGGCAGTGAATCTACACAAACCCCCCTTTGTTCTTTTTCCTGAAGGTTTCCACTCATTGGGTTTTTTACCATAAGTAGGTATTGAATTACCATCCAAAAATTAAGCAATACTTGTATAACTTTCGTCAGTTTCTATAAATTAAGATGCCATATTCTTCACATAATTTATCTGTTATATCTTTGAGTATAGCTATGGTAATTGGCAAAAATTATGAGTTATTTTTATGAGCTAATTCTATTTCATTTTTATTGTTCTTCTGCACAGTAAATGTGCTAAAATAGCTACTATAAAGCTAAGGCTTTTCCCTATTTCTTGACTTATTAGAAGGTTTGTGGGATTGATATGATTATTGTGCTGTCAAGTTCATTTATGGCCATTTGACAGATGGGGGCTGTGTTTTGATGATTCTGCCGACACTGGATATTTATTGTAGGTAAAGTAGCAATTTATGGCTCTAACAACAGAAAGTAAAATTGTATAGTAGCAAAACTTTGAGGGCAGCTTCCTTCAAATAAAACTTAGATGATATTATGATTAAGACATTGATAATTCAAACAGTTAACTGATGACTAATCAACTTGATTGATTAGGTTAAATTCTGTACTAATATCAGCTTCTTGATAGAAGTTTTAGTAGTTCAAACTAGAAGCTCCTACAACTGTTAGGTTAAGGACAGCTTATAGTAAAGAATTTATCAACTTATTTTCATAAGGAGAATTAAATCATGACAGACGAATGCCTGCGTGTGGGCCAAGAGGCTCCAGATTTTACTGCTACAGCCGTAGTAGATCAGGAATTCGAGACAATTAAACTGTCTGATTATCGTGGTAAGTATGTAGTCTTATTTTTCTACCCCTTGGATTTTACCTTCGTTTGCCCAACAGAAATTACGGCCTTTAACGATAGCTACAAAGAATTTGAGTCACTTAACACTGAAATTATCGGAGTTTCAGTAGACAGTGAATTTTCACATCTAGCTTGGATTCAAACAGATCGTAAATCTGGTGGTATTGGAGACCTTAATTATCCCCTATTATCTGATATTAAGAAAGAAATTAGTTTGGCCTATAATGTTTTAGATCCAGAAGCTGGTATTGCTCTGCGGGGATTATTTATTATTGATAGAGAAGGTATTATCCAGCACGCAACGATTAATAATTTTGCTTTTGGTCGCAATGTGGATGAAACACTACGAAGTTTGCAGGCTATTCAATATGTACAGGTTCATCCAGATGAAGTTTGCCCTGTGGGTTGGAGACCGGGGGATAAAACTATGAATCCCGATCCAATTAAGTCGAAAGAATTTTTTGCTGCTATTGAATAAATTTTTTTAGTCAGTTTATAAAGTACCTGATAATTTCGATAAAATATTTACTCCAACACTGTAGCTGAAATGATTTTACTTAAGTTGTTGGAGTTGTAAATATTAAAGATATTCCAAAAAATTAAGGTTTGAACTTTTGAGTTTTAATTAATTCTGATTATGCTAACTTCTTATGACTTTAGGGGTTTACTAAATCAACGTTTTTTTCAAAATTTATTACCTATTCCAGCTATTAATGGCTTGGAGCATGGAAAAAGAACGCCAGATTTTGAATTACCAGATATTAAAAATGGTAAATTAGTTAGATTATCAAACTATTGGGGAGTAACTCCTGTTATAGTTGCCTTGACTCGTATTTTTACTGAAAAGCAGTATTGCCCATTTTGTTTCCCTCATATCTTGGCTTTAAATAACAATTATGAAAGGTTTTTAGAGCGAGGAGTAGAAGTATTAATGATTACCAGTACGGATGAGGAACAAAGTAAGATTGTTGTTAGAGACCTAGGTTTAAAAATGCCTTTACTTAGTGATTCTAGCTGTCAGGCGTTTAAAAATTACAAGGTTGGTCAAGCTTTGGGGGCACCTTTACCAGGGCAATTTGTACTAGACAAACAAGGTAGGCTTTGTTATAAACATTTATTTTCTTTCTTAGATCATAATGCTAGTGTTGAGGATTTGTTGGTTATTTTAGATAATCATATTTTTGATCAAAGTAATTTTTAATAATTTACAGCACTTTTGAGGATGCTGAGGTACATTTTTTGCAGTTCAGCCTTCGTTTGCTGTAACAAGCAGGATGCTTGTGTTACCAAAATTACTAACAGACTGGAAGTCTTTGCTTTGTACCTCACTAACTCCGAAATTGCTGTAAGTTAAGCATTTTCTCGAGAATGGTGCGAAACAGTGTTCAGTTATTAGCTTTGTTACCTTTAAAGAAGAATTCGGGTTTGCTGAAAAAGTATTTTGGTCAGGGTAGGAGTCAGTCCTCAGATAGGGGAGCTTTCAGATTGGTGATGTACAGGAGAAATGGGAATTATAGAGGAGGTAATCAGAAAAATTATCCCTTGATTTTTCTCCAATTATTCTGCCCCAAATGTTAACTTTTTGTAGGTCTAACAAAGTGAAAAGCTGGCACTTTTTTTGACAAAAAAGGCTACTGTATTTATCTTTCAAGAATTAAGAATTTAGAATGCGCGAATTACCTCTCCTTGAAAAGAAGAGGATTGACGAACAGGAAAATTTTTATTTATTATCCCCTTAAAAGGGGAGGCTTTAAACCACAATATTTCGGTAAATGCTTTGAGAGTTAATGGACAAGCCCTAATTAGCATTGAAAAATTTCCGATAATTAAAATTCTCAATAAAAACTCATAACTTAACCTTAGCAGTCTATTGAGCTACATCTACATTTCCCAGCACAGAATTAATTATATGGGTTGAAAACTGTGGTTGAACTCTTAATCTTCCGAAGAAAAAGAGTATCAACCAAATTTATTTAATATCTAAGTAAGCAGGTTTAGTTAGAGTAACCTTAATAGGCTGAAGTAAGATAGAAATTGAAACTAAAGTTCTTAGAAATTTATTCAGAAATCATTCATACCCAGACAATTCATAAGACGTTTGAGGAATTACATTGATATTACTATGAGAATAACGAGCAATAACTAATAAAGGTAATGCCAAAGTTAATACAGCGATCGCCGTTCCCAAAATATTTGCAATCCTTTGAGGAGGTTTATCATCTGAGTAACTAGGAGGTTGACTATCTGATTCCATATTCAGGAAATTTCTAAAAAACTTAAAATTGTTAGTTGCAATACAAGTTCTATTATAGATGCTATTTTTAAGTTCATCTACACTTTAACTATTAACAACTAAGATTTTGTCTTAGCAACTTTGTCTTTAATCTCTTGAGCTGTTTTTGCTAATACCAGCGATCTTTGACCTATACTTACAGGTAGTCTTGGTATATCTGCCAAGGAAGCACGAGATAAGTCCAACAAAAATTGACGTACCTTTCCTACCCATTCTAGGGAATCTGAAGGAATAATTAGGCTATCAGCTTTTTCTTGGATACTTTTTGCTTTGTTTGCCAGTGGTAGAGCCCTTTCCGCAATATTTTCTGGTAGCTTGGGTTGATCTGAGACAGAAATACTGGCAATCTCAACCAATAACTTATTAACTTGCTCTACCCACTCACTATCTGAGTAGTGGGAACTTAAATTATTCATAACTAGGGTTGGTTTGTTTCAAAATACAGGAGCTAAAATTATTATTTAAAGAGAAATTTTTACTTTTCAGTTAATTTCCAGACTCCATCCCAATCTTTTTGAGGAAGTTCGGCCTGAAATAGCTGACAACGACCAACGTGTAACTTAGCGGCTTTGTTATTTGGATCGATATTTAAAACTTCTTTGAATTCAGCTTCAGCTTTGGCAAAAAATTCCTTAATAGAATCATCTGTTAAATTTTTCTCTTTGGATGGCATTAAATAATACTCCCGTCCTTGATGATAATGTCCAACAATCTGATGTTGTTTATCAGTCAATTCTTGCTTCAGATCGCCTTCCTTAAAACCTAAAAGTTCATATATTCTGACAGGTTTACTTTTTCCCTTCACAGTAATCAAGTCCAATTCCCGAACCCAAAGCTTTTCTTTATAAAGTTGATAAGTATTATCACTGATGACTAAATCTGTGCCATATTGTTTACTTGTACCTTCAAGGCGAGAGGCTAAGTTAACACCATCTCCAATAGAAGTTAGCTCCATACGTTTACTAGAGCCAATATTACCACTAACTACTTCATCTGAGTGAATCCCCATACCAATACTAATGGCCTTTTTATTGTTGGCTAGACGCTCTTCATTAAATAATTGTAGGCGTTGGCGCATTTCCACAGCAGCTTTCATTGCACACAAAGGATGATCTTTTAAGGGAGCTGGAGATCCAAATACTGCCATTAAGGCATCTCCTATATATTTATCCAGGGTGCCTTTATATTTAAAGACAGCATCTACCATCTCTTCAAAATATTCGTTCAGCATACTAACAACTTGTTCGGCACTCATGCTTTCTGTCAAAGTAGTGTAGCTACGAATATCACTGAAAAGTACAGAAACTTGCTGACGTTTACCTCCTAAACCAGTATCACCAGTTGCTAATAATTGTTCTGCAACTTCTGGTGTCATGTAACGATACATCAAATTTTTAACTTGCTTTTCTCCACTGATGTCCTCCATCACCACTAACACGCCATTTACCTTGTCTGGTTCCAAAACATCAATCATTGAGTTAATTGACAAATTAATACTTTGAGGATCTAAATCTCCTTCAGGTAACAAGGTTTGATCTGGGTAATACTGCTGGTAATCTTTACTGTCATTAGGAGAGAGAGCTATATCTAACCATTTAGAAAATTCACCTTCCTTGAGGCACACCAAATTTTTTACAGATTTACCTGCTAATATATCTGTGTCACCAATTCCTAGTAAATGTCTAGCACTTTCATTCGTGGCAATGACTGTACCTTTTTTGTCAGTAGAGATTACGCCATTGGTGAGACTGCGTAAGATGTCTCTTTGCCTTTGTTGTTCTTGTTTGACTGTATCAAATAATTTAGCGTTTTGCAGAGCTACACCAGCTTGAATGTTAAAAGCTCTCATAAACTCTAAATCATTACGATTAAAACTGGCTTTCCATTGCTCTGGAGCCTCTGGCCAATCTGCGGGGTTGTAGGCTGGATAGTCTCCTTGTTTCTTTTTGTTAATTAACTGAGTCACACCAATTAATTCATGATCGGCATTAAAAACAGGCATACATAATAGACTGCAAGTACGATAACCTGTTTTTTCATCTGTTTCTTTGGCTGTAACTGAACGGGAATCTTTATATACGTCAAAAGGAATTAGTAGCGGTTCCCCAGATGTAGCTACCATACCAGCAAAACCTTTATCTTTAGCTATTCTAATTTCAATTCGCTTACCATCAATCGGAATTTTTGTCCAGAGTTGATTTTTATCATTGTCTATGAGCCACAAGGTACTGCGGTCTGCATTCATCAGTTCCTTGGCCTGATCCATGACTTTTTTCAGAGTATCTTCTAAGTCTAGGCTACTTTTGCTGAGGGAGTCTACAGCTTTCATTAAAGCTTCTGCTGCTCTTTGTCTTTGGGTAGCTGCATAAAATGACTTAGAAGATTCTAATATCAAGCTAATAGAAGGAGCAAATTCACGAAATACTCTTTCATCTTCTTCAGTAAATCCATTAACATCTATTTTGTCTTCTAATAATTCATATTGTTCTTCATCTAGTTTGAACTTATTTAGAAGTTGGACAACTGCAATTAAATCCCCAGTTTCTTCTTGCAATAATGGCATTACTACCATACTGTAAGTTCGATATCCGTTTTGTTTATCAAATTTTTTTGCTGAAGCTGAACGAGGGTCATCATAGAAGTCGTAAGGAATATTGATAACTTTTTTACCTTGGGCTGATTCTCCAGCTATCCCTACATTTGCTGGAATTCTTAACTCTAATGGTTTGCCATTAGCACCTTGAGCAACTGTTGACCAAAGTTCATTTTTTTCTTCATCTAATAACCAAATTGTTGTTCGGTCTGCGTTCAATAATTCTCCTGTTTTTAGAGTAATTGAACGTAGCATTTCATGTAGAATTGCATCAAATCCTTGAGCCTCTAACAAATTGTTGAGCATCCCAAGGGTTTGATTAACTGTTTTTAGCTTGGCTTCAACATCTTGAACAACTTCGACAAAAGTGTCTTTTGTTAAGGGAGCCAGAAATTCTGAGAAATTCGCCCCAGAAGTAGGATGAACTAATGCACTACTTTCATTAACTTTTGAGTTACTTTTAGGGTGATCTGCATTATTATTATTAATGTCAGGATTTTTATAACCAGAATCATCTTGGGGACGATGCACCTGATGGCTGCTACCCTCTATGACTTCCACGTCCTCTATTGGGATTGTGGTGTACTCTGTTGCTATGTGGTTTGGAGATGCAGATGTCATAATACTTTAATTAAATTTTGGATACTCTTTTGTGTGCAATATCAAGGTTTTTCAGTAATTCTACCTCTGTTTGTTAATTAATATTAAGTACAGAAAGCTTTTTAAATATTCATAGTTGTAGTGTACTCTAACATGATTGATTTTTCACTGCTCTGTCCAGAATTTATTCTTAGTATTTTTACAATTGAAAAAATGGCCTTTTATTTTACCTTCAAACTAGGCACAAAAAGTAGCTATGGATACTTAGCATTAATTTTTTTGTGATTGTTAATGATAAGTAGGTAAGCAAAATTAAACTTAAAATAATTACAACAAGTGAATTGACCAAAACTATTCTGACTCCTGTAGGGGCGATTCGCTCTTCGCCCCTACGACTCCTGAATCCTCCAATTCAAATAATTTTAATTATGACGAGGTACTTAATGAATTTTATCCATTGATAAATAACGGTTATTTAGGCTAATATTAAAATCATTCCTTGATAATGCAAAGCAAACCCTATTGTTGACTCAAGTCTTGATAATTATTGCTCAACTAACGAGTAATAGACTCTCTACCTCATTGAAATGAAAATGAAAAAGTAGGCATAACTTAAACAATTGTTAAGTTTTAGTATCACCTAAACTGTATTTGTATTGATAAAAGGCAAAAATATCTTTAAAATTTAGTTATTATTATTAGCAAAAGATGTTAATTTTAAGCTTTTTCCAGCAGTTTAGCTATTTTAATCGCTTGGCTAGTGAAGTTGGTTATCTAAATTTTGTATACCGCTATTTGTTAAGAAGATTTTATAAGATTATAAAAGTCAACCAAAAGTTTCTACTATTTAATAATGTAGAAATGATGCTACCTTGGAATAGTAAATTTGGTACAGAAGTTTTTGTCAAGAGAAGTAAGCTAGATTGGGGGAGTGAGGTTTTATTAACTAAATTTTTAGATAAGGGTAAAAGCTTTATTGATGTGGGAGCAAATATTGGATATTATAGCTTACTTGCTGCTCCGTTATCTGACAAAGTTTATGCCTTTGAACCCGATCTAAGAATAATTAAGGATTTAGAAAAAAATATTTCTCAATTTCAAAATATTTCTATTGTTAAAGAAGCTCTTTATTCTGAATCTGGTACAATGGAACTTGGGCTAAGTTCTATGCCTGAGCTAAATTCACTGGTGAGAAAAAGTGATCGAGGTGATGGGGTAGTTGTTAAGGTTAGTACCCTAGATAATTTGATGTCAGAATATCCATCCCTTAGTGTATCGTGTATAAAGACAGATGCTGAAGGAGCAGACTTTGACATTCTATTAGGTGGGAAAAATCTTCTAATTCGAGACCAGCCTTTAGTTTTATCTGAACTTTATCCCAATGCAAAGCTTTTAAAATTTATTAAATCTATTGGGTTTTCATGTTTTGCTTTTGTTAAGTCTAAGGATAGAAATAAATCTAATTTGACGCCACAGTTTATGAAGATTGAGGCCAAGCCTATAAGTGTTCGTGTGAAGATGATTTTTCTTGTTCCTAATAGACTTTTATCAGAGTTTGAAAATTTAGTCAATTGCTAATAGGAATCCTGCGTTATTTCAACGTGTTTACTATATTCTTAGATTGATTTTCTTTTATGCAGCATTCGCAATCACTATAATTATCATATTTTAGTTGAATAAAAAATCATGTGCATAGGCGAATTACCCCATTTAACTTTGATGATATCAGAATTTTTGTGAGGATGCAAGCGAAAATCCTTTGGCGTGGGATTTTTTTTTCTGGGAGCTTCATAAAATGAAAATGTTGGTGGTTTTCGACTGAGGAGAGATGGATGGAAAGATTTGAGCAGGGAAATAAACAAGGATATATATTTATTTTCTGGGAGCTTCATCGAATAAAAACTTACTGGTATTCCTACTGGGGGAAAGGAATTTTCCTCTTTATCTAGAAACATCTATTCACTTCCAGAACTAGAACTAGAGATAGGAATAGTCAAATTTTTCTCACGTTTAGTTGCAGCTTGAGTTAAAAGAGACTCTGCAAAAGCAATAGCTTCTTGAACTGGTCTACCACTAGCTAATTGTGCCAGTTCCTCTCGACGTTGATAATTATCGAGGGTTTTGACTCTAACTATTGTTCTCTCCTCAGAGTCTTGATCGTTGGAGTCAACATTAGCCATTTCCTGAACAACCTGCTTACTAACATTAAAATGATGGTCTGCCATTGCAGCGACTATGGGTTGGTGAGTTACACATAGAACTTGATGTTGACGACTAAGTTGATGTAGTTTTTCTGAAATAGCTCCTGCTACTCTTCCAGAAACTCCTACATCTATTTCATCAAACACTAGAGTTCCTGATGCTTCAATTTGAGAAAAGCAAGCTTTTAGTGCTAATAAAAACCGACTCATTTCTCCTCCAGAAGCAGTTAAATTTAGAGGTTGTAGTGGCTCACCAGGATTAGAACTAAAACAGAATGTAAGTTGGTCAGCACCTGTAGATGTTGGAGTAGTAGAAGTAATTTGTACCTGAAATTTGACTTTCTCCATAGCAAGAGGTTTTAATTCTTCTACTAAGTGTGTTTCTAATTTAGCAGCAGCATTCTGACGTTGTAAACTAAGTTCGCTACATTTTTTTTGTAATTCTTCTTGAGCTTCTAAGTATACTTTTTCTAGTGCTTCGAGAGACTCTCCTCCTTCCAGTAGTTCTTTAAGTTCTGCTTGTATTTTGTAATAATAATTAATAGCTTCTTCTAGAGTCTGACCATACTTACGACAAATTTGTTTAAGTTCTTGAATTCTTTCTTCTACATCCTCCAATCTTTGAGGATCTGCTTCTAATTTTTCACCATAATTGCTAATTTGTCGGCTAGCTTCAATAACTTGAGCTAAAGCTTCACTAATCATTTCTGATATAGGTTGTAATGTTGAGTCGTAGTTTACCATATCATTTAATATGGTTTCTGTTTCTCCTAACAGGTCTGCTGCTGCTGAATTATCACCTTCATTTTGATATAAAGCTTGATATATTTGATAACTTTGATGTTGCAGTTCAACTGCATGGCTAAGACGTTGACTTTCTTGTGTTAGTTGTTCTAATTCTTGAGGTTCAGTAAGATTAGCTTTATCTAATTCTTGTACTTGGTATTCTAATAAATCTATTCTTTGTAAACGTTGCTGTTCTGTCTGACGACGGTTTTCTAATGCTGCTTTGGCTGTTTGAGCTTTTTGATAGGAAATATTTACTGCTTCTCTACATTTTAATAGGGGATAACCACCATATAAATCAAGCCATTCTCTTTGCAAATTAGGATTTCCTAATTGTAAAGTTTGGCCTTGAGCTGTAATTTCTACTAGGCGATCGTGAAGTTGGTCCATTATTTTCCGATTAACTAGGACACCATTGACACGAGATCTGGTGCGTAGGGAACCTTGGGCGACAACAATTTCCCGGCTACAAACTACTAATGTGCCATCTATTGGATCTATTTCTTGACCACTTAACCATTTAGCTAAAGCTGGGTTTAGTTCAAAGGTTGCTTCTAGGGTGGCTCGTTTAGTTCCTGTTCTGATAATACGGCGATCTATTTTAGCACCTAGAGTGGCATTAAGAGCATCTAGGATAATGGACTTACCAGCACCTGTTTCACCTGTGAATACATTTAGACCGGAGCCTAATTCTAAGTCTAGATGATCTATGAGGGCAAAGTTATTAATGCGAAGGGATATGAGCATTTATTCAAGGAAGGAAGAAATAAGAAATAAGAAATAAGGAATAAGAGAAGATTAAATGTTTGCCTTTGACTTTTTATCCTTTCTCTTTTGAGGGAAGCGAGTTAAGTCAAAAGTCAAAAATTATTTTTGAGTTTATAGTTTGAATCCCCAATTTTCCTGGAGGTCTTAAAAGAAATTTCTAATTATAATAGATACATTAAAAGAACAAGTTAAGGTTATGCTTGATGTTCTTCTTACTCAAGATAATTTTGGTGCATCTCAATTTTGAAGAAAGCCAAAAATTTATCCCTTTTAGGGAATAGGGAATAGGGAATAGGAAATAGGAAATAGGAAATAGGAAATAGGAAATAGGAAATAGGAAATAGGAAATAGG
>NZ_JBNHEQ010000188.1:2503-11161 GCF_050016015.1 Dapis hubbardiae BLCC-M172 | reverse complement strand
AAATAAAGTATTTTTGCAAATATTGAGATGCACCCGATAATTTTTTCTATATTTGGCAAAACCTCGTTTCATAAGACTAGCAAAATATGACAAATTAAATAGGATTGATATATTACCAACTGCCGGAATTATTTGTTTATCAAAGATGATTTTGACAAGGTTTATCACGCTATTTAGCTAGTTGAGTTTGTAGTCTATTTCTAGTATAATGATATTGTCAACGATCACCAGATGAATATTAGTCAGTTTTCCAATAATTTTTCTATAGTTGTTCTATGTACTCTACATTACTATTAATAAGTAAGTAATCACCATAATTTTTATCGTGTTTTAACAAAGTTTGTCTTTGTAAATAAGAATATAGTTGCTTTTAGAGACTGGAGAGTAAAATAATTATTAAGAGAGCACGCGAAGTGACTAAAATCTAAAAGCGGTAATACTTCAAGGGATTGAAAGAAGGTAGATAGAGAAGTATTCAGTACATATATTCCTAGATTTAATAGCGACAAATATTTGTCTTGATTTCTTCGGACCTATTCCCAGTTAAGTGTTCCCTGTTCCCTATCTCCTTTTTATATTTGCTGATACATTCAATCTCTTAGGATTAAAGTTGACTGAGGTATAGCATTTCTCACTTTCATCAGAGAACCACTATATAAATCAGACTTTGATAGTTATTTTTCAATAACTTACTACCGATAATTGGTTTTGGCCAATCCTCTTGTTGATCAGAAGAGGTAATTATTAATTGTTGAAAGATAATTGACATGAGATAGAAGAATTAGCTTATAGGATTTTTTGGCTCTATAAATTAGATTTAAACTATCTGATATTTAGGAGAGTAATACCTTTTCTCTGTAACAATGTAGTTAATCATTTTTACCCAGACTTGAATTTTACTGATCGGTGTTACAGTTGAAGTAAGAAGTCGGAAGTTAGAAGGCACAAAGTTAAGTTCTTGTTGTGATTATATTTGATAATTTGAGAATGTCCGCACCCTTAATGGCAACTGCTATATCTTTTATTACAGCAAATTCCACCTTTGTGAGGTACACCTATAGCGGGCAAGATGCCCAAACTACAAACATTTAATTGTTAATATCTGTACTTCATATACGAACAAATTTGCTGTAACTGCAACTTTATGGAGAAATGCTATTAGGCGTTTTCGGCTGTCGCCGACATGTTTGCGTTAGCGCAGCTCCTCTGTAATACCAATTCCCATGCATTATTCCTATACTTGGGCGATACTTCAGTTATTAACTGATCGATACAATCAGAATTATTTTTTTGCTGATTTTAGCTAGTAATTATGTTAATTATTCTTATGTTTGCTTCTCTGTACGGACGCCCTTATGCAACGTCCCTACCTACTCCCCTACTCAACAAAATTTAGAAAAGTTTTTGAGAAATGGTATAAGAGGCAGCAGTCCGTCAGGATAACGCTGTGCGACATGGAAAGCGCAGCATTCCGCAGGAAAACGCGTAGCGGTGCGTAGGACTATCGCCAATCAGGAAGTTTATCTATAATCTAAAAACTAGAGCGCAATAGTTGAATGAATTATCAATTAAAGTGAAACTATTTTATTTATCTGTAATAATGCACTTAATAATTCTTACCTAGACCTCTATTTTACTGAAAACTGTTATCTGTTATTAAGTGCAACTTTACGGAGAAATGGTATTAGTAGAAATTTTAGATAATCAATGTACTTACTCTCATAATTAATATTGATTTTAGACCTATTTATTTATATGTTTTGATAAGTTGTCGTGCAAAATTAATTACACATCTATACAAACTAAATTCTTTCCCTTCTAAAGAGCGCAGAGAATTAGAATAGGTAAATAATTTTCTTTAGGTACTTATAATAATTCCCATGCATTAATGCTATACTTAGGTGACACTTCAGTTATTAAGTAATTAATACAAGGTTTTTGATCTTTTTCCTGATTTTAGCCAAGTTAATGTTTATTATTATTGTGTTTACTCCTCCCCACAGTCCCCACACTCCCCACACTTTCCCAACCAATCAGATATAGCAATATTTTTGAGAAATGGTATTATATAGCTATGATTAATTTTTTGTCTATAATTTAAGTAGATAAATTAATTAAGTCTGAGGTAATATGATGACTCTAAATCCTGCGATAATCAGAGCCGTGGAAAATTTTGGCTACCGCGTTACTGTGGGAGATGTAGCAGCTCAAGCTGGGTTAGATGTTAAGTTGGCAGAACAAGGATTATTAGCTTTAGCTACAGATGCTGGTGGTCATTTACAAGTATCAGAATCAGGGGAAATTGCTTATTTATTTCCTAAGAATTTTCGAGATGTTTTACGCAATAAATTCTGGCGGTTAAGATTAAGAGAATGGTGGGAAAAAGTTTGGCGGATATTGTTTTATTTAATTAGAATTTCTTTTGGAATTTTGTTGATACTTTCTTTGGTAATTATAATGGTTGCTATTGCCATTATTGTTATTTCAATTAATTCTAGCAGTGAACAAAATGACTCAGGTGGTGGGGGTAATAATTCGGGTGGTGGAATGGTATTTTTCCCCCGGTTTGGATTTAATCCTTTTTGGTTTTGGTGGTTTGATTGGGGATATTATGATGAACCTTATAGATATCAACGACAAAGAGAAAGAAAAAGACAAAAATCTCGAACTTCAGATAAAGAAAATGAGATGAATTTTTTGGAGGCTGTCTTTTCTTTTCTATTTGGAGATGGAAACCCTAATTACAATTTAGATGAGCAACGTTGGCAGGCGATCGCTACTGTAATTAAGAATAATCAAGGGGCGGTAGTTGCGGAACAAATTGCTCCTTATTTGGATGATTTAGGAAAAGGATATGCTCTGGAATATGAGGAGTATATTTTACCAGTATTAATTCGTTTTAATGGTCGTCCGGAAGTTAGTCCTGATGGTCAAATTGTGTATCATTTTCCTGAGTTACAAACAACAGCAAAAGAGTGGTATTCTCAACCTGTTTCTGCTTATTTGAAGGAAAAACTTTGGCGTTTTAGCGAGGCAAATTCTGGTCAAATAATGTTAGCAACTGGATTAGGTGCTGTTAATTGTGTTGGTGCTTTAGTTTTGGGTTCGTTGTTAAAAGATGGTACAGTTGTAGCTCAGATTGGAGGGTTTATTGCTTTTGTTGAAGTGATTTATCCTGTATTGCTGGCTTATGGTGTAAGTTTTTTAGTATTGCCATTAATTCGTTATTTTTGGGTACAATGGCGTAATGGTAAAGTTGATAAACGGAATCAACAAAGGCAAAACAGAGCTGTTGCTTTAAACCAGGCTAATAATCTATTAAGTCAGAAAATTGAGTATGCTAGAGAATTTGCTAAAGAAACGATTCTTAGTAATCAAGATTTAGCATATACAACGGAAAAGAATGTGCTAGATCAGGAAGCTGAACAGTCAGATAAAATTGATGCTGAATGGCAAAGAAGATTGAATCAATCAGATAGTTAAAATATTAGTTAAATTTGTCAAACATTCATAATTTATATTGGTAAGCATTTTATTCTAGTTTTAGATAAAAGCTTTATTAATTGAATTAAATTTAATTCAATTCAATCTTACTATAAAAGCCGAATTTAAAGGCTATATTCATTTCTAGCAAGTCCTTAAGGTTTGGATATTATTGCTGTTTGCGTAGCATTCCGCAGGAAGAACTGACCGCTAATAGCTAAATGCTTACTTATATTGTCATTTTAGGACGTTTAAATATGAGGTAATTATTGTCAGATTTTGAGTTATGGCTAAAAGCTACTAATTCCCATCCTTCATTACCCAAATAATTAACTAATTCGTATAATGTTTTATCTTTCCATTGTCGCCATTCTTTACCATTTACATATATGCTAATCAGCTTATCCCCAAAAGGATAAGGGCTTGCTTCTGCTAAGAGATATTCCCACTTTTGCATTTGTTATCTAAAAATATGGAACCATTTATGGGAGAATTTTTCAGGGGTGTGAGGGCAGAGGTAATATTATCGTAATTATTAGTTTGCTTATTAGCTGTCAGGTTTTTTTATCCCTAATATTACATTGGTTTCAAGACTGTTTAATCTTAGGGGTTTGCTGAAAAAGTCTTATGGATGAGGGTAGGAGTCCTAAGGGTGATTCGCGTTTCAGCTATCGCCGACATGAATGGGGAGCATTCCGTAGGAAATCACCCGTACAGGAGAAATGAGAATTACAGAGGATGTAGTCGGATATATTTGTCCCTCAATTGTTCCACCCTTGTCTACTCAAAATCCTCACATTTTCAGCCTTTTGGGAGTAAAAACCTTGCACTTTTTTAGCATACGCAAAGGCTAAAGCCTTTATCTGTCAATACTTTTATATTTAATCAGCCAGCCCTAGTTAATTAATATGCCAAATCCTAACTCTTATATAGCATTTTTATTTGAGATGTAAACTCAATCTCCTTATTTAGTAATTCTTTTAGCACTCTAGATATTTACGAATCATTTAAAAACACTATAGCAATTCCCAAAAAGCGTGAGGTACAAAATTTTAGGTTTGAGGGAACACTTAACTGGGAACAGGGAAGAAAAAGACAAAAATACAACTGTACGTCATAAGCTTGGGAAACGCTATATATACCAGTTATCAAGTCAATAAAATAGATATATTTTTTTACCTTTTCCTCATTTAAGGTTTCTTTATACCCAATGAAATATATAAGACTTTACTTATCTAATCAATAAATTAAACCAAGTAAATTTACACATTTAAAAATGTACCATGCCTAAAGGAGTATTTGAGATAAATTTGCCAAAAAATTACTTTTACAAGGTAAAAAAACTGATTAATACCAGTTCAAAAATATTGCTAGATTAACTTTTTTTAGCAAGGGTCAGGATTGAGGATTAGGGATAGGTCGATTTAGCAATATGGTAAAATTAAATTTGAGGGCTGGTTTTTACCTATTCTCTGTTTCCTGTTGTATATTTAAAGTCAAAAGAGAAAAAAATCTAATTGATTTTGACAACTTTGTATATTACTAATTTATAGCAGTTTTGACTTTAATTGAAGAAATAACTTCAACTATAATTGCCTTTAAACTAGAGTCTCTAGGTTATATCTAAATGAAAAATTCTATAACTCAGAATTTAATCATCAATCTAGACTTGAAAAAAACTGCTAGACAATTAATAATAAATAAATTAGAAATTCTGTAAAATCTATCTACGTTGGAATAATTTTTGTGTTCTCCTAATTGTAAATCAAGCTAATCTAGACTTTATTTATTGATATAGTATCAGCTTCTGATAGATTTTTTCAGACAGTAAAAATAGAGTTAATTATTCAGGAGTATCACCTAAGTTTTACTATTAGCGGACATCAATTCTAGCTAAAGTTGCGCCTTGGTAATAGTACAATAAAATCTGGTGATAATTATATCCATTCCGAGCTAAATTATAAGCACCCCATTGACTCATTCCCACAGCATGACCAAAACCTTTTCCAGTAATTTGGAAACTAGAGGGAATTTGTTGACCTTCAGTTTTCTTAGCACTAACTATAAATCTGGTACTTTTTAATCCTAGAGCTGCTGTAATGTCTGTACCTTCAAGAGTTTTAACCCCTGCATCTCCTAAAACTTTAATAGTAATAACACTACCGTGGGGAGTAGTTGTCTGGGGTGTCATAGAGATAATATTTCCAACTCCTGAGATTCGCTGCTTTAGTTCTGCTTGAGAAAATGATTCAGTCCATTCATAAACTGGGGCATCTTGGTCAAAGTCAGGAACAGCACGGAGGTAGGGTAATGGGTTTGACCAAACATCTTCTACATTTTCTGTGTGTCCTCCAGAAGATGAATGGAATAGAGCTAAAATAATTTGACCATTGTAAGTAAGCACTTGACCTTGAGTGGCATCAACAGCAGCGTAAGTTCCTGGAGATTCTGTTTTAATTCCTTGATAAACTTGCCAGAATTGGTCATTGCCTAGGTCATAGAAATTGTTAGTATTTTCTTGACGCTTATTCAGAGCGTAGGAACGGGCAGCCACTGCCTGAGCTTTTAAGGCTTCTTGTGGCCAGTTGCCGTTCATTTCTGCTCCAATGACACTATAGAGATATTCTTCAAAGTTGACATAGTTAATAGCAGTTATACCTCCCTTATGAGGAATAAGGTGGGTGCGGCCTCGATACCAGCGATCGCCTATCCACACATAACCTTCTCCTTTGGGTTCGATCCACATTTGACCGGAGACCCAGTTGGCCAAAGCTACTTTTCCTGATTGGAGTTCTGCTGCAAAACCTTTAGTTGGTTTGAGTTCGCCAATTGCTCTACCTGCACCATCTCTAACTACTGCGTTTGTGGAACTTCCTACTTTAACTTCTTTAACTCCTTCTTGAATGGCAATTCGCAAGACTAGAGAGGCTTGGGCAGGGGCAATCATTAGTATCCATGTTAGAATAGATATCCACCAATAGCGTTTTAATGGTTTAGTAGTATTACTAATAAAAGAAATAAACAGTAATCCAGAACTCATATTTGTTTGATTTTTTAATTTTATATTCGTTAAAATAAAGAAAATAATCACACTGTAAATATACTTATCATATTTTTTTAGTTTATTGAGGAAGTTTTAGGTTTTGCAGATAACTTTTCTAGGAACCAGTTCTGGTGTACCAACGCGATCGCGTAATGTTTCAAGTATTGCTCTACGTCTGCCTCAACGGGCTGAATTATGGTTGTTTGATTGTGGAGAAGGAACTCAACATCAGTTTCTCCGTAGTGAACTTAAGGTCAGTCAACTCAGTCGTATTTTTATTACCCATATGCACGGAGACCATGTTTTTGGTTTGATGGGTTTGTTGGCTAGTTGTGGTTTGGGGGGAAATGTTAAAAGTATTGATTTATATGGTCCACCTGCCTTAGAGGATTATCTGCAAGCTGGTCTTCGATATTCTCAAACTCGTTTAGCTTACCCAATGAAAGTTTATCAGAGTAGACCAGGGGTGATTTATGAGGATGATGAGTATGTTGTTAGTTGTGGTTATTTGAAGCATCGGGTTACTGCTTTTGGTTATCGGGTAACAGAAAAGGATAGACCAGGGCATTTTAATGTGGAAAAGGCAAAGGCTTTAGGGATTCCTCCAGGCCCGATATATGGGAAGTTGAAACAGGGAGAGTGGGTTACTTTGTCTGATGGACGGAAAATTAATGGGGCTGATTTGTGTGGGGCACCCCAAATAGGTCGGAAGTTTGTTTATTGTACTGATACTGTGTTTTGTGATGGGGCTGTAGAATTGGCGGAGGGTGCAGATTTACTTATTCACGAAGCTACTTTTTCTCATCAGGATGCTGAAATGGCTTTTCAAAGATTGCATTCTACTTCGACGATGGCAGCACAGGTAGCCTTGGCAGCAGGTGTTAAGCATTTGATGATGACTCATTTTAGTCCTAGATATGCTCCTGGAAATCCGATTTTGTTGGATGATTTGCTAAAGGAGGCGCGGGCTATTTTTCCTAATACTGATATGGCTCATGATTTTCTAAGTTATGAGATTCCTAGAGTCTTGACATCTTCTCCGGTGTGTTAGGACAAATTATTCCATAATTAATAATTGGTGGTAGTGCATAGTAATGGTAGAGGGAGTGTGGGGAGTATGGGAGCGTGATAAGAAATTAAAAAATATATATCTTCACATAAAATGCAGGACTCCCCAATAATTAATAATTAGCAATTAATTAGCAATTAATTAGCAATTAATAATTACCGAAATATTCTGGTTTAAAGCCTCCCCTTTTAAGGGGATAATAAATAAAAATTTTCCTGTTTGTCAATCCTCTTCTTTTCAAGGAGAGGTAATTCGCGCATTCTAAATTCTTAATTCTTAATTCTTGAACTATTCTTAAAAATAAGAGGCTTGATTCAGAGGAATTTTTTTCTTTTTTTATCCTTGAAAGGAGAGGCTTTATACCTTAATTTTTGGGTAATACCGTTTTACAGAAGTCAAAAGTAAGATTTTATCGGCTTAAGACCTTAACTATAAATTAATTTGAGGAAATTATTTCACATTTTAAAGTTTGAAACTATTTCTCACATCTTTAAAGTAAATTGGTCAGAAATTACGCAGAGGTACTATATATAGAGTTAAAAAACTATAACGTTATAGTTTTGAACGCTATAGCAATCATTTTTCAGTTGTAAGATTTTAGTGGTAATTAGAAGTCAGGAGTCAGAATATCCAAGGATTTTGATAGTTCTTAATTGCTTTTAAATATCTCATAAATCATTCCTGATGGCTATATATACATGGTCTTTGGGTAAGTCTTGTTGGTATAATAACAAGTCTAGCTTTTTGACAGGCTGATGTTTTGCTTACATAAAGCTGTAACAGGACTTAAGGATAGGTACTATATATAGAGTAAAAAAACTATAACGTTATAGTTTTGAACGCTATATACATGGTTTTTGTGTAAGTCCTATGTAAGTAGGTATGTCTAATTAAATGGTAAAAAAATTGGTAGTCCTCGATTGTCATGGTATAAATCATTCCTGATGGCTATATATACATGGTCTTTGGGTAAGTCCTGTTGGTATAATAAGAAGTCTAGCTTTTTGGCAGGCTGATGTTTTGCTTACATAAAGCTGTAACAGGACTTAAGGATAGGTACTAT
>NZ_JBNHEQ010000188.1:0-2403 GCF_050016015.1 Dapis hubbardiae BLCC-M172 | reverse complement strand
TTTTTGTGTAAGTCCTATGTAAGTAGGTATGTCTAATTAAATGGTAAAAAAATTGTAGGGGTGGGTTTAAGCAAAAGCCTTGATTTAAGAGCAATCTAGTTCTAAAAACCCGCCTTCTAAGAGATTGAATATATCAGGAAATATAAAATGAGATAGGGAATAGGGAGTAGGGAGTAGGGAGGAAGAAATCAACACAAATATTCTCACTTCACTCATCTAGGAATATATTTACCGAATAATTAATAATTAAGATTTGATAGTCAATAATTAATTATTAATTCAACAATTAAGGTTTAAAGCCTCCCCTTTTCAAGAGGATAAATCAAAAAAAATTCCTTTTAGCCAATCCCCTTCTTGAAAGAAGGGGTAATTATTAATTATTAAATTATTAATTGTTCATTGTTAATTGCTGAACTAATATCTCTCTACCTACTGGATTTCAATTCTTTGAAGTACTACCAATTTTGGATTTTAGTAACTATTCATTCTCTTAATACTTAGAGGTTGAATGTATCAGGAAATATGAAAGAAGAAGATAGGGAACAGGGAACACTTAACTGGTATGGAGGGAATAGGGAATAGGCAAAAAAACAATTATTTGTTATCAGGAACTTCATCAGAACTGATTGAGTATGAATAGTCATACCTTCTCTCTCTGTAGAGTTATTTCAATCCCTTGCCTTATTCAAGCTTTAAGATTGAGTTGTGAAACTTTTTTATTAATACTTATTTTACAGACAGTCTCTTATTTAACAAACAGTCTATAATATTAAGAACCTTTATGCTAACCTACTTGCTAAAATTGGGTTTTGCTAAAAAGATAAAGGATATTAGTATCATTCAATAATTCTAGTTTTTCCTATTATATATTTCCTCAAAATTAATATGAGTCAAGACGTAATTATATTATGGTATCGTAACGACCTACGCATCCATGACCATGAACCACTATATAAAGCACTAAAAGCTAATTCTCAAATTATTCCTATTTATTGTTTAGACCCAAGGCAATTTGGTCAAACAAATTTTGGCTTTCCTAAAACAGGCGTATTTAGAGCAAAGTTTTTACTAGAAAGTATTGTTGATTTGCGTAACAGTCTACAAAAATTAGGTAGTAATTTAGTTATTTTTCAAGATAAACCAGAAATAGCAATTCCTAGATTAGCTGAACAATTATCTGCTAAATCTGTATTTTTTCATCAAGAAGTTACTGCCGAAGAAGTTAAAGTAGAAAGAGCAGTTCATCAGGCGCTAAAACAAATTGGAGTTAAATTAAAATCATTTTGGGGTTATACACTTTACCATCCAGATGATTTACCTTTTGAGATTAACCAATTACCAGAATTATTTACTAATTTTCGCAAAGATGTAGAGAAAAATTCTAGTGTAAATCCTACATTTCCAACTATTCAAAAATTACCATCTTTACCAGAAATTGAGATAGGAGAATTACCCACATTATCTGATTTAAACCTAGAAATACCACCACTAGATTCACGGGGAGTTTTAGAATTTAAAGGGGGAGAAACTGCTGCTAAGGAAAGAGTAAAAAATTACTTTTGGCAGCAAGACTGTTTAAAAGTTTATAAGGAAACAAGAAATGGAATGTTAGGGGCAAATTATTCTTCTAAATTTTCCCCTTGGTTAGCATTAGGATGTTTGTCGCCTCGTTATATTTATGAACAAGTTAAAGAATATGAATATCAAAGAGTTAAAAATCAATCAACTTATTGGTTAGTTTTTGAGTTACTTTGGCGAGATTACTTCCGATTTATTTGTCAAAAACATGGGAATAAAATATTTCATAAATCTGGTTTACAAGGTGTAGTTATTCCTTGGCAAGAAGATTGGGAAAAATTTCAAAAGTGGCAAGCAGGTAAAACAGGATTTCCTCTAGTAGATGCTAATATGTGTGAACTTTTGGCTACAGGGTTTATGTCAAATCGTGGTAGACAAAATGTTGCTAGTTTTCTGACTAAAAATTTAGGAATTAATTGGCAAATGGGAGCTGAATGGTTTGAGTCTTTACTAATAGATTATGATGTTTGTAGTAATTGGGGAAATTGGAATTATACTGCTGGAGTTGGAAATGATGCGCGAGTTTTTCGCTATTTTAATATTATTAAACAGGCAAAAGATTACGACCCTGAAGGAAAATATGTGAAATATTGGTTGCCAGAATTAGGAAAAGTGCCTGCTGCTAAAGTACACGAACCTTGGAAATTATTGTCTGTTGAACAAGATAGATTTGGTGTAAAAATAGGGGTAGATTATCCACAAACAATTGTTGATTTATGGCAGTCGGTTAAGGAGAATGAAAAAATTTATAATACAGCATTAAATATTACAGAAGGAAGAAGGAAGAAGGAAGAAGGAAGAAGGAAGAAGGAAGAAGGAAGAAGG
>NZ_JBNHEQ010000187.1:11078-30284 GCF_050016015.1 Dapis hubbardiae BLCC-M172 | reverse complement strand
TCCTCCTTCCTTCTTCCTTCTTCCTTCAAATGGTAACAACTCGTAAATTTTCACTCTTACTCCTTCCTCCTTCCTTCTTCCTTCTTCCTTCAAATGGTAACAACTCGTAAATTTTCACTCTTACTCCTTCCTCCTTCCTTCTTCCTTCTTCCTTCAAATGGTAACAACTCGTAAATTTTCACTGAAACGACAGCGATCGCTAGAATTACTTCTTCGTCTAAACCGTCTCTATCCTGATGCTACTTGTACTCTGACTTATCAAACCCCTGTTCAGTTACTTGTAGCTACTATTCTTTCTGCTCAATGTACTGATGAACGAGTTAATAAAGTTACGCCTGCTCTATTTCAAAAATTCCCGGATGCTCTAGCACTGGCAAATGCAGATATTGAAGAACTAGAAAATTTAGTGCGTTCTACAGGATTTTATCGCAATAAAGCTAAAAATATTAAAGCTGCTTGCCAAATGATTATTGAGAAGTTCAACTCTCAAGTGCCAAAGCAGATGGAACAACTTTTGCAGTTACCTGGAGTAGCAAGAAAAACAGCTAATGTTGTTTTAGCTCATGCTTATGGAATTATTGTCGGGGTGACAGTAGATACTCACGTTAAACGGTTGAGTCAACGGTTGGGTTTAACTGAACATTCCGATCCAATTAAAATTGAGCGAGATTTAATGCGGTTGATACCTCAACCTGATTGGGAAAATTGGTCAATACGATTAATTTATCATGGTCGGGCAGTTTGTAAAGCGAAAAGTCCTGCCTGCGATAAATGTTCATTGGTTGATTTGTGTCAATATAGCAGGGAATAGGGAATAGGGAATAGGGAATAGGGAATAGGGAGTGGAAAAAACATTTTCGTTGTCTAAGATTATCATTATAAGATTTTACCCTTAGTAATTGTCAAAACACAAGAAAATTAGGGGGTTTGGAGACCAAACCCCTACAGTATTGAATTGTACCTATGCTACTGGATTCGATCTAATAAATTTGGGGAAACAAAAAATTTTATGGTATTATAAGAGATTGGGCAAATAACCTAAAATTAAAGATACCAACTATTTTGTTATTTTTGGAGGAATAAAGTAATTAATCATGGCTAAAAAGAGCATGATCGAGCGTGAGAAAAAACGCAAAAAATTAGTAGAAAAATATGCCGAGAAACGTGAAGAGCTAAAACAGCAATTCATGGAGGCAGAAGATTTAGAGGAGAAAATAGAACTCCATCGTAAACTACAGAGACTACCTCGTAACAGCGCTCCTAATCGTGTCAGAAATCGTTGTTGGTTAACTGGACGTCCCAGAGGGTATTATCGGGATTTTGGACTTTCTCGTAATGTTATCCGAGAAATGGCCCATGAAGGTTTATTACCAGGAGTTGTGAAGTCTAGCTGGTAGAGGGAATGGATAATTGATAATTGATAATGGATAATTGATAATGAAAACTATCTCCTCTAATTATCAATTATTTAAAGGAGAGGCTTTAAACCTAGATTCGATTAATTATCAATTATCAATTTAGGAGTTACGCAAAGCTAGTATATATGGAGTTCAAAAACTATAACGTTATAGTTTTTAACGCTATATATATGGTCTAGTGCGTAAGTCCTACAATTATTAATTATCAATTATCCATTATCCATTATTAATACTATTGCCCACAACAACGTTCTATGCCAAGACTATCTAATAGTAAGTCACTAACGGCATTGGCGATCGCAAACTCCCCATAAAAACTCTGGGAAAAATCAAAGGCTTGCATTTCTGTAACAATGGCAATGACTAATGAACCTAAATCATTTTCCCCTTCCATGCGATGGCGAACAAAAATTTGGGCTGCTCTTTTGGCAATATCTTCGTTCACTTTTTCAGGAATAAACTCTTGATTAAGCCACTTATGTAAAGAAGCTTTTAACCATTGGCCCTCTTCTTGGGGGTTTTGTGCTGTTGGTAAAGTAATTGCTTGGATTGGTTCAGCCATAATTCTAAAGTTTATATTATAAATTGTTAATTGTAATTCCATGATAGAATATGATATTGATTCAATCATACAAGGATATGCTCAAGGCTACTTCCTCATGGCAAATGATGGAGAGAATAGTTTGGGGTGGTATGGTAGTCGTAAACGGGCCTTAATTCCTTTGGATGAAAGATTTCGCTACCCACGGTCACTACGTCGTGTGATTAATCAAAATCGTTTTACTGTTGCTGTTAATAGAGATTTTGAAGCTGTGGTTGAAGGTTGTGCAGATCGAGAAACAACTTGGATATCTGGGGAGCTGAAACAAATTTACAAAGCTTTAAATGAAGCGGGATATGCTTATAGTTTTGAGACTTGGCAAGGGGATGACCTTGCTGGTGGAATTTTAGGTATAGTGATTGGTGGGGGTTTTATTGGGGAGTCGATGTTTTTCAATATTCCAGAGGGGTCGAAGGTGGCGATGGTAAAGTTGGTGGAGCGACTCCGGGAGCGACAGTTTGTTTTTTTTGATGCTCAGATGAATAACCCCCACTTGGAAAGATTTGGAGCTTATTCTATCACCGATAAAAAATATAAAGCACTTTTGAAATTAGCGTTAACTCGTGGATGCAGTCTTCAGTAATTATATAAAATCCGGTTATACAGTAATTGCAAAACTACTTCTTCATTCGGTCTGGGAAACCCGGACTGCTGTTTCGTGTGAGGTGATGTTCTCCCCCTGTGTTGATAACAACAAATATCTACTGTAGTGATAATATATGAACTACCCCGCCGTGTAGACGGACGGGGTTTCTAAGTCCCCGTCAACACGCGTCCGAACTTTGAGATTTTGAGCGCTTCATTGTGCGCTGGCATATTTACACATTATTTTTTGTACACCTTTTCGCTTACTGGGCTTAGAAGCTTGAAATTGTAAATACCTGAGCGCTCATTGCTATAGCCCGGCTTTCATCCCGACGCTCCCTTTCAGGAGAGCGCGGGACTTCCCTGGCGGGAAGTTAAATAACTATGGGGTTATTGACTGTAAATGCACTACCCACAATTTTAACATCAGAGTTATCTTCGATAATATTGGCGAGACTAACCTTATCAATATTCTTATCAAGAATGCCTTTAAGTTCCTGGAAATACTGAT
This sequence comes from Dapis hubbardiae BLCC-M172, assembly GCF_050016015.1. NCBI lineage: Bacteria > Bacillati > Cyanobacteriota > Cyanophyceae > Oscillatoriales > Microcoleaceae > Dapis > Dapis hubbardiae. The sequence goes on along the minus strand of NZ_JBNHEQ010000187.1, from coordinate 27,169 downwards.
CGTTTTCAAAATAAAAGCGATCGCCATCCCGTAAATTACTAAATTGCTCGATAATGATGGCACTAATTGTCTCACCAACCACTCCACCATTAACATCCTGTTCGGCTAATCCACCAATCCAAAGATCCACATCATCAATGGAATCATACACCGATGCAAATTTAGCAGCAAGCTCGCTGTCTCCTCCTGTTAATTCATCAAAGTCTGTATAAGGCGATAAACCGATAGCATTACGAAATGTATTAATATCAGCTACACCATTCTCCCGTCCCCGTTGAATATTAAGAGAGGCTAAGTCAAAACCACCAGCCCCAGGACGACCAAACAAGAAGTTACGAACATCATCAATCAGTAAATTATCAACTTCTTGGGCTTGTTGGGATTCTAACCCTTTCAATAAAGAATCAACTCCATCCTCCATAATTTTGCCAGGTTGAAAGAAAGCATCCCGTAGAGCAACCGCTTCATAGCTTCCATCCTCTTCCACTTGTAAGAGTTGAGGAGAAAGCATGGTATGACCAAAGCGGAAAACACCAGTGGAGAATTCAGTGAAAATACCAGGATCGACGGTTTCATCATAACCCGTATACTTATCAAGAACATTCTTTCCTAAGAGGAAGGGTAAAAATTCATTATAGGTAATGGTCTGAATTTCTGCCCCAACTAAACGGCGGGCTGATTCATAGATAAAGTCACCACGACTTAACCCAGACTCTTCAAACAGTTCATTCAGTTTGTTTGCTTTTCTTCCCTTCCCATTGTCTAAAACATCAGCAGTTTTTTGTGCCAAGCGGTTATGTTCTCTAACAAAAAGGGTGTGAACAGAAATTAAGCCTAATTGTTCATTAACACGGATATCCCCGGCAAGAAAGTTACCATCACTATCAGTAGGCAGTAAAATCTCCCCATCAGGACCGATGCTGGTGGCTAGTTTTCCAGTGCCATCATTAGCTCGCAAAGAAAGGGCCGTTGCTTCATCGGAACCATAAACCATAGAACCATCAAGAAACGCTGTAATTTCGTTAATCTGTTCACGGGGGTTTGTGGTTCCGGTGGCAGGATCGAAAATAGAACGAGTTAAGGGTATGGTTTGAGTTCCTGTGCCAAAAGGATCAAAATCTGGATCGCCTGTAGGAACTGGAATAGGAAATGAGTCCCCTGAAGTGTCGGCTTCTGTTAAACTGATGTCATGATCGATAAATTGTCCCCACTGCCAAAACCAGTCAGAAAGTTTAAAGTCGTTGGCAATAGATTGTTCTCCTTGATCGGCGATCGCATTACTGACTTCCCGCGCACTAGGAAGTTCAAGGGGCGTAGTTAGTCCACCACCTCTTGGTTCAGATAATTCATCTTGGTAAGCTTCAGGACCTAAGCGTAATAATTGAGTGTATCGAGTGCCTTTTTCTGTTGCACTACCAAATTCAGGGTTTTGAAGATTATTATTTAAACCATTAATAGTGCGAAAGGTATTTTCGGCAATAACATCATCCCAGAGCAAATCATAGGTATTCCCTGAAAAAGTACCATCCCCTGAAGTAACTTGGATATAATAAGTTCCTGCTTTGTCAACAGTAAAATCAATTATTTCATTATCATCTAGAGAATTTGAAGAGGCAATTTCATTTCCTTTTCGATCAAAGAGAAATAAATCAAGATTTCCTTCATTATGGTTAAAGGTTAACTCGACAAAGATATCTAAAGAGCCTTCTGTGGCTTCAATTTCATAAAAGTCATTATCTAAAGCAACTCCCAGCCCATCAATGTCGCTCAGAAGAGTCTGTTCATTCTTTTTCAAATTAAAAGCTTTTCGAATACGATTATTTTTTTCGTAATTATCGTCCATTTTTGTATTTTATAATGTTGATTGGCATCGCCAAAATTACAGCCTACATTCCATAGAATCAGAATATTTCCCGAAGGGATATCGGGAACGATTAATGGTACTTAGACATTTGGTAGTGCATCAAGAAAGTGTGGGAATGATTTAAGATGACCATTGTCCCTCAAAACTTTCACTGATACTTTCATCGATACTTTTAAGATAATAGTGCTAATAACAAAAATAAATCAGCATCTTTACCAAATCTTCATCAAGTTAAAATATGTAAATATAATATATTAGTTTTTCACATACTTCTAAATTCTAGATAAAACAAGAAAAGTTTCCATAACTTAACAATACTAAATGGATACAAATTTACGGCGACGGTGTTAAGGATTTATCGTAGAAACCGGGTTTCTTTAAACTATAAAATTATCTTTTCCCTTCTTCCTTATTCCTTCTTCAACTATTTAATTTTCTGCTCTGTAACTAAGGTTGAACTTACCCATTCTCCTTTGTCATTGTAACTACGAATAATTCGTTGACGAAGTTGGGGTTCAATTAACCAACCAATTTCAAAAAATAAAGCTTTTCTCAACTCAATTTTCACAGGTAAAGTAGCAGAAGCACCATCAGGAAGTAACAAGACTTTTACAGGTTGAGAACTTTGGTCAAAGTGTAAAATTGAACCTTCAATTATAGCAGTAGAAGTAAGAGTTTTAGGATTAGTATCACCGAAAGTAATTTGCTGAACTAATCTACCTGTATTATCAATATTTAATTCCATTTTAGTTGGATAAGTATCGGGTTCCCGCAAGTCAGGATACATAGTAATTGCTTCTCCCTGCCATTTTCCTAATAAAGCATCTACAGTCAAAGGAAGATTTTCTGAAGCATCTGTTCCAGCTCTTTTTTCTCGAATTAAAGTTAATTTATCAAAATTGCCATCTTTGTCAAATAATTCGACTAAACGTAGACGACGATTTTTATTAACAAAACCAAACTCAGCACCATTAATTGAAAAAGGTGCTATTTGAATTACTCCTTTAGAAAAAGCACCATTTTCAAAAAATAAAAGGTTTCTACCTAGAGTTTGATATTCACTTACTATTTCATCAACTTTTGACTCAGGAGTTTTGGCAAAAGAGTTAAAGCGACGTAGTGTTAAACGTACTTTTTTATTTGCTTCATCCAGACTTTCTAAAATCAGAATACTAGGTGTATCTTTCAATATTTCTCCCTGAGCAGAAATTTTAGTAAATGAACCGTGCCATTCACCAAGATTTTGTAGAAAATTTTCCCATTGTGTTTTCATATTTTTTAAGTAGTTGTGCTTTGAGAAATTTGCGAGTTGAGAGAGGGAACAGGGAGTTAATAGGATGTTTCAATAATTAGTAATTACCTCTTAATTAAAAAGGAGAGGATTGCTTTATCGGAACTTTTTTTCTTTTTTTATCCCTGAAAGGAGATGCTTAAAACCTGAATTTTTCGGTAATTAATTTTGCTTATGAACTTAGTAGATTTTTGTGATTTTTTATTCTTTTTTTGACTACCCCCCCACTCCGTCTTATTAATGGATAATTAATAAATTCCCTACTCCCTATAAATATTTTTCTCATCAAAACTAATTCTACCTGGACCAAAAGACGCCACCATTAAAAGTCCTCCCATTAATCCAAGATTTTTCATAAAGGCAATTTCTTGAGCAGGATCTATAAAAATATTATGAAAAATCAGATTAGCTGGAATTAAAAATCCTACTAATGCAAGTGCCCCATAACGAGCTTTATAACCAACTAAAACAGATAATCCACCTATTAAAAGAACAATAATTGTTGGAATTAATAACCAACCAGGAACTCCTGAAGATTCCATATATTGTTGAGTACCTGCTCCTCCAAAAATTTTACCAATACCAGATTTAATAAAAACGGCAGAGAGGAATATTCTACCTAAGAGGGAAGTCCACGGCTGTAAATTGTTCATATTGTTCGATCAAAAAAATACAGTTTTCTTCAATCATTTTAATTGATGTTGGTAAATCCTATTGATTTAATAAAAATTTAATCTTCAATCATCCCAGGAAATATTTAATACCATTTCTCAAAAACTTTTCTATATTTAGTTGAGCATGGGAGTGTAGGGACGTTGCATGCAACGTCCGTACCTGAGAAGTAAACATAAGAATAATTAAGGTTAAATTAGCTTAAATTAGCAAAAAGGTGATTTATCCTGTATAAATTACTTAATAGCTGAAGTCTTGCCTAAGTATAGTATTAATGCCTGGGAATTGGTATAACTTAATTGATAATTATAAGTTTACTTAAATCAAAATAGATAACTTTGATTTTTTAGAGGTGTGAGTAGGAATTTGGTAACTATCCTCCCTGGGGGAATAGGTTAGGTGGAATCATAGAATACCAATCTGAAATTCTTATCCCTGTTCATCATTCTTAGTAATTGCTGTTTCCTAATTCCCAGATATTTTCCGCACAATCAGACTGAAGACTACTATATAATAAGTATAAATATAATAGGCCAGAAATTGATGTTAATTACCTGGTCATTAAGTTGAGATTTTTTAGAGCTTTAGTTTTATGAAAAAATTTGCTTTATTTATATCTGTTGCTTCAGTTCTTTTTACTAACAACTTAGCTTTCGCAGGAGAATATGGCGCTAAATGTCTCCATATAGCTAGTGGTAAAATGAGAGGATGTATCGTTTTTGTGTCAACCAGACAAAATAGCTTTGAAATGAATTTTAGGTCTGACAAATATCAAAAGGATAATCTAAGATTTAGAGGTGATAAAATTGTTGAGATTTCCAGTGGGGAACACGCTCAAAAAAGAACAAAAGAAACTATTGGAGCAAGTTTAGTTTTAGGTCCATTGGGAGCATTAGTTGGTTTGGCTAAGGAAAAACGGACTCAATTTGCAATTGAATATACAGATCCTAAGGGCAAAACAAATATCGCTTTGATTGATATTAAGACAAAAGATGGTGTGTCTTTAGGACAAGATTTAGAAAGTTTGACTGGTGTAAAAATTAGGACTACAGAAAATCCTCAATAACAGACATCTCCGAAAAATAAATAAGTTGCGATCAAATAATAAAAAATTTGATTTTAAACTCTCAATAAAGATTTAGGCTAAATTCTGATAAAGAGGAGTGATTATTATGTCTAATGACAAACCAACAGAGGCAAAATTCAAGTTTTTAGATATTGCTGCTAAATTAATATTGATTTATTTAATCCTTAAATTGATAGCTTTTCCCGTTATTAGGACAGGAGTAAATGTCATACAAAGTTTAGTGGAGCAAGAGACAATTTCTACTGATTTTACAATACCTGATTTGACATTCCCTGATATTATTTTACTAATCATTATTTTCTTATTTCAGCCACAAGCAGGGAAAATATTTAAAAGTTTGGACTTATCACCTGGGAGAGTTAAAGCTACATTCAAAAAATTAGAAGATTTAGAAGTTAAAGTAGATAAAACTAAACAGGATATAGACCAATTTCAACAACAGCAAATTGATTTATTAACAAAACAACAAGAAGAAATGGAAAAGTTACAACGGTTTATGTACCGATTACTTCTCGCACCCAAAGAAATTGAAAAACTCAAAGGTCTTAAAGAAAATAGTGAAAGTAATACACCATTCAAATTTTATGTTAGCAAGGATGCGGCTTCAGAGTTGAGGCGTTTAAGAGACTCTAAACTAATTAAAATAAAGTCTCCATATCGCTACGTCGCCGATTTAGAAAAGGTGAGTAATTATGGTAAGACAGAACAAGATTTTATAGACTTAACTGAATACTGTAAAATCACTGAAGTAGGGGAAGAATTTTTAACTAAGTTAGAAGAATTAACTAATAAAAAGGACCTAGATACTTCTTCAATAGATATCTCTATCAAATAAACTTGCCCTTTATTTAGCATAAGCTAGAGTTGTTAGTTGTAACTTGCAAAATCATTTATCGTACCTTTTTTATCAAAATATCTCCCCTGTGGGATGTTGCTTACTCTGGCCAAAAATCCATATCTTTATTCAGAGATGTCTAATAACGAATTCGGAATTCAGAAGTTAAATTCTTACTTTATTATTTTGATAAAACTATTCTGAATATTCACAGAATATTTTTGAAGTTGTTAATTATTTTGCTGAAATTATGAAAAATAAATTAATTAGTTTTGTATCTGCTTTTTCATTAGTTTTTCCTATTAATCTTGCCTTAGTAAGAACTCACGGTGCTTACTGTTTAAATCAGAATAGTGGGGAATTAAAACCATGTGAAGTTACTATAGATACGGATGCTGGAACTCTAGATGCAGAGTTTAGGAAGGAAGAATTTCAAGATGGTAATTTTACTTTAAAGAAACAGGATATTACAGAAATTTCTACAGGACAGTATGCTAAAAGTCAAGTAGAAAAAAGTGTCGCGAAAGGTCTTCTTTCTCCTATCGGTGGGATAATTAGTGCTATAGATAAACAAGCGAGAGTTCAAATAGCAATTCTTTATTGGGATAAGGAAAATAATCAAAATGTAACTATCGTTGATATCCGTAGTAGAGATGCTCTGTTGTTTAGAACAGACCTGGAACTTATGACCGGATTAAAAATTAAGAGATAAATGGAGAATTTAGAATTTAGAATTCAGAATTTAGAATTAATGTAAGCATTCAGCTCTTAGCATTTAGCTCTCAACTTTTTTAATAACTTATAGCTTCTAGCTGATGTCTGAATGCTTACGATTTTTTTGAATGCTTAATTGATTCATAATTGTTGGGAAATTTGGTAATTTTAGTATGGAGGAGAGATGATTTTTTATAACTGATTGAAATCCCTACTAACAAATAATAATATAAATTATCCCATATTGACAAAATAGAGATAGTAATCATCACTATTAAATTCATTGATTAATTATAGCAACCCTAAATAGGTTGCGGGTAATTAAAAGGTAAATAAAAAAGTTGAAACTTTCACCTGTTCCCTGTTCACTGTTCCCTAAAAAGCAGTAAGATTTTTGCCACAAATAAAATAGGATTGCTATATTAAAGATAAACTTTAAAATAATCTAAATAATAACGAATGATATCAATGATAATTGATAAAATATGACATTATTTTTTGTAAAAATATGATAAATTAAAAAAACTGGAAAAAATATATATTATCTCCTAATATTCAGTTAATATTGAGGTTAATTTTGATTTAGAGGGTATAATTGAGGATATAATTTATGACTCCAGAAACAATAGTTAAACAGTCTTTAGAAACACCTGGTGGATATACAACATTTAGTGCTGACAACTTCAACGCTTATGTAATGAACACTTACGGGCGTTTTCCCATTGCCCTCGAACAGGGAGAAGGTTGTCGCGTTTGGGATACTGAAGGAAAAGAATATTTAGATTTTGTTGCTGGAATTGCTACCTGTACTCTCGGTCACGCTCACCCTGTGATGATGGCAACAGTGTCAGAGCAAATTAAAAGATTGCATCATGTATCTAATCTATACTATATCCCAGTTCAGGGAGAATTGGCACAGTGGTTAATAGAACATTCCTGTGCTGACAAAGCATTTTTCTGTAATTCTGGAGCAGAAGCTAACGAAGGAGCAATCAAATTAGCTCGAAAATATGCTCACGAAAAGTTAAATATCGAAAATCCTACAATTTTGACCGCCCATGCTAGTTTCCATGGAAGAACTCTGGCAACTATTACTGCAACTGGACAACCGAAATATCACAAAGGTTTTAGTCCATTAATGCCAGGATTTTATTATGTACCCTACAATGATATTACTGCTATAGAAAGCGCGATCGCCGAATTAGACAAAGACAAACGGCAAGTTGCAGCTATTATGTTAGAAGCACTCCAGGGAGAAGGAGGTGTGCGCCCTGGTGATGTAGCTTATTTCCAAAGAATTAGAGAAATTTGCAACGAGAAAGGTATTCTTTTAATATTAGATGAAGTACAAGTAGGAATGGGTCGCAGTGGCAAACTTTGGGGATATGAAAATCTTGGCATTGAACCAGATATTTTCACTTCCGCTAAGGGGTTAGGAGGGGGTATCCCCATCGGCGCAATGTTATGTAAATCTCACTGTGATGTATTTGAACCAGGCAGTCATGCTAGCACTTTTGGCGGAAACCCTTTTGCTTGTGCGGTAGCGTTGGCGGTTTGTCAAACTTTGGAACAGGAAAATTTATTGACAAATGTACAGCAGAGGGGAGAACAGTTGCGAGTAGGATTAAATGCTATTGCAGCCAAATATCCTAACTTATTTACCGAAGTGCGCGGTTGGGGTTTGATTAATGGTATAGAGTTAAATGCAGATATAGAATTGACTTCTATTGATATAGTTAAAGCTGCCATGAATGAAGGTTTGTTACTTGTGCCTGCGGGTCCAAAAGTTTTGCGGTTTGTGCCTCCACTGATAGTTACTGAAACTGAAGTAACCGAAGCTATGGATGCTTTGGCAAGAGCGATCGCTAATACTGAAGTCAGAAGTTAGAAGTCAGAATTAGTCCAGTAGTGGCGTGACACACCTAAAATGTTGCAATAGTAGGGGCGGGTTTCTCCCTTAAATTAATGAGTTTTCACATTTGATTATATAAACCCGCCCGCAATGATGCAACGCACCATTTTATCTATGTCGGCTTAGTAGGAAGTTTCTGTAGAACATCTCTACAAACGTTGTGGTTATTTGGTTTAGGTGGAAAGTTGGAAAATTTATCAAAATAATGACTTATAAAATTAATCATAAATTCAAACGATTAAAAATATGGCTAGTAGTGGGAGTAGCGATCGCCCTCCTCTCTATTTCCCTAAGCACAATATTTACCTCTCCAACTCCAGTCATCGCCAAAGCTACACCAGAAAAAAAAGAAGTGCGGGGAGTCTGGATAACTAACGTTAGTAGTAGCGTATTATTCGCCCCGTGGGCAATTAATCGCGCCCTCCGTCAACTTTCTCTACTCAATTTCAACACTGTTTATCCTGTAACCTGGAACCGAGGTAACACCTTTTACCCCAGTGATGTCGCCAAAAGAGTCATAGGTCAACCTCAAGACCAAACTCTTACTACATTTCGTCTTGGTCAAGATGTACTCAGAGAAATATTTAAACAGTCCCATCGCCAAGGTTTACGAGTTATCCCTTGGTTTGAATATGGTTTCATGGCTCCCATCAACTCTTTATTAGTCAAACGTCATCCTCACTGGGTAACAACAAGTCTTGACAAAAATAGAAATTTTTCTGAGGGTTTCTTTGAATTAGAGTTAAAAGATTTGCTCCCAGAATCAGATGAACAGTCTTTATTAACCCAATTGCAGCAGTCGCTCTCCATCTACAATGTCTGGCTTAACCCCATTCATCCCCAGGTGCAAAACTTTATTCAAGACCTAATATTAGAGGTTGTAAAAAAATACGATGTCGATGGAATTCAAATAGACGATCGCTTCGGAATGCCAGTACAATTTGGCTACGATCCGGTTACAGTTCACCTTTATCGAGAACAACATCAGGGCAAAATGCCTCCAGAAGATTTTACAGATCCAGAATGGATGCAATGGCGGGCAAATCAAATTACTGCCTTTATGGAAAGACTTTATAAATCTATCAAAGCTATTAAACCCAACTGTATTGTGTCTGTATCTTCTAATCCTTATGATTTTGCCTACAAATTATATCTACAAGACTGGCAAACTTGGATCGAGAGAGGCTTAGTAGATGAATTTATTTTGCAGGTGTATCGAAACGATCTACCCTCATTTGTAGAAGAGTTGGAACAACCTGCCGTCAAAAATGCTAAAAATAAAATTCCTTTCAGTATTGGTATTCTCACAGGGACTATGAAAACGCTAATGAAAATTGAAAAAGTTCAACAACAGGTAAAAGCAGTACGCGATCGCAATTTTGCTGGAGTATCTTTTTTCTATTGGGAAACTTTATGGAGTTATATGACTCCAGACTCACCCCAAGAGCGACGTTTTGAGTTTAAGAAAATGTTTCCTACTGCTGTATCTCGTCCAAGGCTTGGGAGTGTGGGGAGATAAGGAGTGTGGGGAGTGTGAGAAGATGGGGAGATGGGGAGGGTGGGGAATGTGGGGAAATTGAAGTAATGATAGACATATATTAGACATATCCGATAATCAAATCATATCAAATTCCCTTGCTACGGTTCCTGAGAAATCGGAGTCACAAGAAACCGGGTTTGTGGGAGGTCAATTTTAGTATTGTAGGGCATTTGATACAAACCCGGTTTCTCTGCTTTTTTACACCGATGCTACCAGATTTGATATCAATTATCCCACATAAATAATCAATTATTTCCCCTACTCCCTACTCCCTATTTATTAATATTAAAGTAGCTAGAAAATTTATTTGATGTCACTCACCAAGTTGTATTATCATCCTTCCCACACCAAACCCCAAAAAATTAGATGGGGTTTTTGGTTGCAGTGGATATTTTTCACTGTTGTTGGTTTTTTCCTCAGCTTAATATTTATTGAGGTAGGTGTGAGACCTTATATTGGGGCCTTATCAGGAGCTATAGGTGGAGGTGTTATTGGATTAACACAATGGTTGGTGCTGAGAAATCTGATTTTCCGCAGCAAATGGTGGGTGGTGGTGAGTATTGTAAGTTGGTTATTAATTGGGGCAAGTAGTTTAGGAGCATTAGGTTGGATAGCTCCACGAACAGAACAAATTTGGCTGAGGTTGTTTCACGGATTTATTAATGGTGCTATTGTGGGGGGGATTTTGGGATTAGGTCAATGGTTTGTCCTGAGGAAGCAAATCTATCAGGAGGACTTGTGGGTGATTGCGAATATTATTGCTTGGGCAATTGGTTTACCTCTGGGTTGGTTAGTCGGTGGCTTGGTTTATGGAGCGATCGGTTTATTTATTGGTGAGGTGATCGGTTTATTTGTAACGTGGTTTTTTGTGGCTGCAATTACAGGTATTGCTCTAATGCGTTTATATTCAGATCGGTAGATCAGTTATCAGTTATCAGTTATCAGTTATCATTAAGGGAGCAAGATGCTCCCACTATTTCTTTGACAAAAAAAATAATTACAATAACAGGACTTACCCATAACCACCACATCTTGTAGAGCTGATATCAAATCTGGTAGTATTGGTATAAAAAAGCAGAGAAACCGGGTTTGTCTCAAATGCCATTGTAGGGACGTTGCATGCAACGTCCCTACCATTGACCTCCCACAAACCCGGTTTCTTGTGACTCCGAGGTAAGCGGATTTGATATGATTCGCGTTTGCGAAGCATTCCGCAGGAAATCACCCCTACAGATAGCGTATAATTCAACATTTTGCGTAAGTCCTGAATAAATTACGATTACAATCCACCATCACTAAATTTTGTACTAATTTTATCAACTTTTTTTAAATTTCTAATAAAAATCCTGGCTTAACACCACCTTGAAATGTTGCAATTCCCACTAAACCATCACGGGATTCAAAAATTAATTTAGCTGAAGATTTTTCTTGGGGAGAAATAACATTAAGTACAGCACCATTGGTTAATTGATTTATCTTTTTTGCTTCTAATCCTCCCAACCAAATTTTTGCTTGATTACCTTTTACTTCTATAACTACTCCATTAGCAACAGGATAGGAATTTTCGGTCAAATATATAGCTTGACTATCTAATTTAGTACCTGTCTTAACTTCATAAAATGGATTTTGTTCTAACCTAGATGGAATTTGTTTATTTGTATAAGCGATCGCCTGTTCTGGCGTACCTGTTTCTTGCCATAAATATTGTGTAAATAAATAGCTAAAAATTCCGGCATGAAAATCAATAATTTTTACATCTTTTGCTGTTTGAAAAGGTTTAGCAGAAGCAAAAAATATTCCTTTTGCTACACCACTTTGATAACCTTTCACAAACTCATCCTTAGACATATCCAGCCGAGATAACCACTTTTCTTGATCAGCCTTTTCTTGTGGAGAAATTTCTATTTTATTTCCACCAGCACGAGAACGAACAGTAAAATCTCTAGTTGTCATCCCGGAAAAACAACTATCAAGAATTCCGGTAAAATTTTCTGTCTTTAAAGCTGATGTGAGTAGAAACAAAGTATGTCCCATAATATTATCAACTACACCACCAAGATCGGCATTAGGAAAAGAACTATCGACCGGAACTAATGTACCACTTAAACCACTACCATCCATTAAAGAAGTCTGCACAACTGGATTAGGATCTCTGACACGGGAACCATGCCCAGAATAGTGAAAAACTACCACATCTCCTGGTTTAGCTTGTTTAATTAAATGTTCTTCAAATGCTTCTAAAATTCCTTGACGAGTCGCTTTTTTATCAGTCAGAATATAAATATCTTTCGGATTAAAACCAAAACGATGAATTAGGAGATGACGTTGCATTTCAGTATCATGTACACAACCTCTTAATGGGGATTTTTGATATTCATTAATTCCTACTAATAAAGCAAGTTTGCGGGTGGTACTTTGAGCTAATACTTTGCCATAATTTTCCGCTTGGGATAAAAATTTCAATTGACTTATGCCAAGGGTAGCAAGTATTGAACTGGCAAATTGGAAAAAGTTACGGCGAGAGATAGGATACATTTTAAATAATTTCTTTTTTTTAGATTTTATGAGTATTATAGCAATCCTAAATTAAGTTATAACATTTTATTGTAGGGGTTTGGTCTCCAAACCTTTAAAGCTATATTTTATATTTCAGCTAAAAACGTAGGTTGGGTAGAACAAACTGTTAGTGGAGCTTCCCATGCTGCGCAATGCTAACGCAAACAACAAAACCTACAATTATTGTTAATTATTTTAATGCTTAAATCTCTACAGAATTTTCTGCTAACCACCTTCCTAGAGATTCTTGATTTTCTTCTCCACTTGCTAGTTGTTCCATCATTCTTACAACTTCTGGTTCGGGTACTTCTAGTAAATAATTATTAACCAATAAAAAAGTTGCCATAACTGCAAAAGCTGTTCTTTTATTTCCATCAATAAAAGGATGATTTTTAGCTAAACTATAGCCATAAGCTGCTGCAAGTTCAAATAAATTTTGCTGACCATAAGTAAATCAATGTCGGGGTCTAGCTAAACTAGCAGACAGTAAATTTTCATCTCTAATTCCTTGACTTCCTCCATGTTGAATAATTTGGTCTGCATGAATAGCTTTAGCAAGAGTTTCATCTATCCAAAAACGTTCTTTCATTGAGCTAACTCTCGCAAAGCATTTTTATACTTTTCACTGATTTTTTGATAAGCATTCATTGCTTTTTCAAAATTAGCTTTGTTAGTCTGATTAATTTCTATTTCTTGAGTTTCATAATCTTCTGGTATAAGAATAATAACTCGAACATTTGTAGGAGTATTTATTTCTAGAGGATGTTCTAAAATTAGATTTCCCGTATCATCAATTTTTCCGTTAATTTCTATTGCTTTCATAGTGATTATATAAATTATTTAGTGATTATTATAACTATTCTAACATCAAAGTATCTAGTAGGGTGTGTTAGCGGAGCGTAACGCACCGTTGGCTATTTTAAGCTTGACACGCCAGTAGGGTGTGTTAGCGGAGCGTAACGCACCGAAAGCACCATTTTATACAGCACATTTTAGTCCAGTAGGGTGCGTTAAACGATAAAAAAATCATAGATGTAAAAACGATATAACAATCTGTAGTAACGCACCATTTTAGATGTGTCAGTCCACTACAAATATCTCTCTTTTAAGAAACCGGGTTTGTGGGAGTTTAGATATTAGTATGGTGGAGCATTTAAAACCAACCCGGTTTCTATGCTTTTTGACACCGATACTACCAGATTTAATATAATTTTCTTTCGGTGCGTTACGGCGCAATCTATTCTGTTATAAATAATATATTCCTAATAATAGCGCCTAACGCACCCTACTGGACTGTTTCACCTAAAATAGTGCATTAGGGAGTAGGGGAGTAGGGGAGTAGGGGAGTAGGGGAGTAGGAGAGTAGGGGAGAAAGATTGTTGTTTGGTTTCGTCCCTCAACCCAACCTACATCTATTGCATCATTTAAGATGAAACAGTCTACTACAAATATCTACTTTGCTTATTCTTACTTTTGACTTTTGACTTTTGACTTTTAACTTTTAACTTTTAACTTTCTTTCCACTCTCCCTGCACAACAAATGGTGCCCAATAATAGGGGGAATTCCAATTCTCTGAACTCAACATTTCTAACTGAGTTTCTCTCATTGACTCCACAGGATTTTTCCCTTTTTCTAATATTTTCCGATAATAATTTTGCATTAATTCAGATGTCGAATTATCCTCAACACTCCATAAACTTACTACTACTCGTTTAGCTCCTGCATACATAAATCCTCTGGTTAAACTTACTAATCCTTCCCCTCTTATTTCTTCCCCAACTCCCGTTTCACAAGCACTTAATACTACTAATTCTGCTGGCATTTCTAAATTAAATATATCGTTTAATTGTAGAAAACCAGGTGTTTCTTTGCCAGTTTCATCATACAAAGAAAGCACTAATCCTGATAATTCTGGTTGACTTTCATTTAATAGTCCGTGGGTGGCTAAATGTACTATTTGATATTGGGATAAATCGGGATTTATTGCTGTTTTACGATTGGCATCGAAGTCTAATGATAGTAGTTCTAAATTGTCAGGAACTAATGCTAATATTGCTTCGGCTTCTTGACGAGTTGCTTCTAGACGATTGAATGATGAACCGATAAAATCTTCTAGGGAACGAGTTAATGCCATTGCGGTTAAATTATTAGTTTCTGTTTCTTTTTTTGCTTGAGAAGCTGTTGGAAATCTGGGGTCGTTATCTGCAAATACTGGGTCAGCAATAACGGCTACTTTTTTGGGTGCGGGGGTTCTGCCTTTGACTTGTTCTCTGAGAATATCAATACTTGAAGATGAGGGTAAGGTGACTATTTCATGGTTGACAATTAGGGGTTGATAATTTTGACCCCCCTCATTCCCCCCTGCAAAGGTGGAGGCAGAATTTCCCCCCTCTCCTTGCACTAGAGGGGTTGGGGGAGAGGTTAAAGGTAAAGCTGCAAAGGGAATGGTCTGTAATATTCCATCTCCTACTATTAATAGTCGTTTATTTCCTAATTTATTGGCTACAGGCAACAATAATATTTTACTTAATTTATTTCCCATTTCTGGCACTGGAGAAAGGGAGATTATTTCTTCTCTAAATTGTCTGGCTAATTCTTCTATTTCGGATTTTTTCGGTAGTTCATAACTGCTAATTTCTGTGGGGGTTACTAACCATAAATAACTGGCATCTTCTCCCAGAGAATATTGTAAAAGTATGGTATCTTTGTCGATAACTTGTTGTTGAATTTCTGAGGCGGTGAGGGGTTCTGGATATTTGAGGTTGGCGTAACGAGGGCTGTTTTGTTTGATTTTGACTTCTAGTTGTTGGAGTTGGTTGCTGAGGGTTTCTATTTGTTGTTTGAGTTCGTCGGGGTCGTATCCTGGGGTGTTGAGTTGTCGCGCTTGATCTAATGTGTTGAGTTTTTGTAGGAGTTGTTTTTCTTGGGCGAGAAGTAGGGGGTCTACTCCAGTCTTGATGTCAGCTCCTGATTCTGCTAGGATGTCTAATAAACTTCTCGCGCGACTGCGTTCGCTGGCGTTTAATGCTTTGCTGTCATAACCTTCGTTGGGGTTTTGTTTGTGGAGTTGCATTAGGAGGTTGATGTAGAATTGATAGTAATCTTGAACTGTGGCGAAGTAGGATGTTCGGAGGTGTTGAGCGACTATTTTGGTGCGGAGGTCTTCGATTATTTCTAGGGATTTTTCTATGAATTTTAGACTTTCGGTGAGTTTGCCTTGGTCTCGTTTGAGCCAAGCGATGTTAAAAAGAGTGGTTGCTTCTCCACCTCTATCCCCTACTTGCCGATGTATAGGTAAAGCTTGCTGTAAGTAATTGAGAGCTGTTTCTTTTTCTCCTAAGCTATCGTAGACATGGCCAATATTATTGAGAGTTGTTGCCACACCACCCCTGTCCTCTACTTGTCGTCTTATAGGTAAAGCTTGCTCGTAATAATTGAGAGCTGTTTGTTTTTCTCCTAAGCTATCGTAGACATGGCCAATATTATTGAGAGTTGTTGCTTCCGTAGCACGAGCGCCTACTTGCCGAAGTATAGGTAATGCTTGCTGTAAGTAATTGAGAGCTATTTGTTTTTCTCCTAAGCTATCGTAGACATGGCCAATATTATTGAGAGTTGTTGC
>NZ_JBNHEQ010000187.1:10567-10978 GCF_050016015.1 Dapis hubbardiae BLCC-M172 | reverse complement strand
TTCTCCACCCCGATCCTCTACTTGCCGAAGTATAGGTAAAGCTTTCTGGTAGTAATTGAGTGCTGTTTGTTTTTCTCCTAAGTCACTGTAGACATGGCCAATATTATGGAGAGTTGTTGCTTCTCCACCCCGATCCTCTACTTGTCGTTTTATAGGTAAAACTTTCTGGTAGTAATTGAGTGCTGTTTGTTTTTCCCCTAAGTCACTGTAGACAGCACCAATATTATTGAGAGTGTTTGCTTCCGTAGCACGAGCGCCTACTTGCCGAAGTATAGGTAAAGCTTGGTCGTAGTAATTGAGTGCCTTTTGTTTTTCTCCTAAGCTATCGTAGACAGTGCCAATATTATTAAGAGTCGTTGCTTCCGTAGCACGAGCGCCTACTTGCCGAAGTATAGGTAAAGCTTGGTCGTA
>NZ_JBNHEQ010000187.1:0-10467 GCF_050016015.1 Dapis hubbardiae BLCC-M172 | reverse complement strand
GTAATTGAGTGCTGTTTGTTTTTCTCCTAAGTCATTGTAGACAGAGCCAATATTATTGAGAGTTGTTGCTTCCGTAGCACGAGCGCCTACTTCCTGAAGTATAGGTAAAGCTTGCTGATAGTATGAGAGAGCTGTTTGTTTTTCTCCTAAGTTACTGTATACAAGGCCAATATTATTAAGAGTCGTTGCTTCTGTAGCACGAGCGCCTACTTGCCGAAGTATAGGTAAAGCTTGCTCGTAGTAATTGAGAGCTGTTTGTTTTTCCCCTAAGTCATCATAGACAGTGCCAATATTATTGAGAGTGTTTGCTTCCCCACGAATATCCTCTACTTGCCGATATATAGGTAAAGCTTGCTCGTAGTAATTGAGAGCTGTTTGTTTTTCTCCTAAGTCACTGTAGACAATGCCAAGATTATTGAGAGTTGCTGCTTCCCCACTCCGATCGCCTACTTGCCGAAGTATAGGTAAAGCTTGCTCGAAGTAATTGAGTGCCTTTTGTTTTTCTCCTAAGCTATGGTAGACAGCACCAATATTATTGAGAGTGTTTGCTTCCCCACGAATATCCTCTACTTCCCGTCTGAGAGGTAAAGCTTGCTGGTAGTAATTGAGTGCTGTTTGTTTTTCTCCTAAGTCATTGTAGACACTGCCAATATTATTGAGAGTTGTTGCTTCCCCACTCCGATCGCCTACTTCCCGTCTGAGAGGTAAAGCTTGCTGGTAGTAATTGAGTGCTGTTTGTTTTTCTCCTAAGTCATTGTAGACACTGCCAATATTATTGAGAGTTGTTGCTTCCCCACTCCGATCGCCTACTTCCCGTCTGAGAGGTAAAGCTTGCTGGTAGTAATTGAGTGCTGTTTGTTTTTCTCCTAAGTCATTGTAGACACTGCCAATATTATTGAGAGTTGTTGCTTCCCCACTCCGATCGCCTACTTCCCGTCTGAGAGGTAAAGCTTGCTGGTAGTAATTGAGTGCTGTTTGTTTTTCTCCTAAGTCATTGTAGACACTGCCAATATTATTGAGAGTTCCTGCTTCCCAACTCCGATCGCCTACTTGCTGAAATACAGGTAAAGCTTGCTGGTAATAATTGAGTGCTGTTTGTTTTTCTCCTAAGTCATTGTAGACACTGCCAATAAGAACCAGTGTAACTGCTTCTCCCCTCAAGTTACCTGCTTTCCTAAACAATAGTAGCGCCTCTTCCCATTTAGCGATGGCTTGCCTCCGAGACTCTGCTGTTCCTTGCTTAAATAGTTCAGCTCCTTGCTTCAATAATCTTTCTGCCTCAGCATTGGCATCTATCTGAGCAACAACTTCTCCCCCATTGACAATATTGGGCAACATTAATACAGGAAAACTGACATTAAATAACATCAGACTATTAACACTGAGAATAGACAACCATCTCTTAGGAGAAACCATAAACTTAACCCTTGCCTCACAACCAAAATTTTCAATACTATTATATTTCTAGTTTCAGGGAAGATATGCAATTTCAGTTATCAGTCATCAGTTATCAGTTATCAGTGCAGTATCTTATTCATTTCCCATAAATGTTCTAAAATTATATTATTCTGAGGAATGCCTTGGTCTATTAAATCTTGAGTAATTCCCTGTTCTATACCATCATATTCAACATAGACTTTTCCCTCTCCTAGAGTAATATAAATAATATTTCCTCTAACTCGCTTGCCTCTGTTCCATCCCACTTGCATCAGAGCATAGCGATCGCGTTAGCGGAACGGAGTTCTATCGCTTTGTTCATCAAAAACAGTATCCAATCTAATATTTCCATGAGAAGGACATAATTTAGCATATTTCCCAATTACTTGTTTGACTATTTCTCTATAGGTCTTTGGGGTATCCATTGTAAAAACTCGACTTTTTCTAAATCTACAACCAACAATTTCATGGGCAAATTATTAATTACTAAAGTATTGGTTTGTAGTAGGGCTTTAGCCCGATATAGCAAAGTGGGCTGAAGCTCTACTACTAGCCTAATTATAACAACCGGACATAATATAATGTTCTTGGATATTATCAAGCGACTTGCAATTCTAATCAGTAATAAGGTGCGTTACGCGGGAATAACATTAACTCTAACTAAGTATAATTTATCTACCCGCTAACGCACCCTACTGGACTGACACACCTAATTTTGTGCAAAATTGTAGGGTGTGTTTCCGCTAAGAGCGGACATGAAAAGACGGCTTAAATTCAGATTATGAGAGGGATTCAGCAATCCGTCGTAACGCACCATTTTAGCTGTGTCGGTCTACTACAGAAACTATCTATTAACTACCAGCTACTACTTCCACAGGTTGACTCTTTTGCGGATGTATTTTCTCTACATCACTTTGCAAAGCTGCATACAACCGATTTAAAGCATTTACATAAGCCTCAGCAGATGCCACAATAATATCAGTATTGGCAGAATGACCAGAATAAACTCGCCCTTCATGGCGCAACCGAATAGTCACTTCCCCAATGGCATCAATGCCAGCAGTTACCGACTGCACAGTAAACTCAATTAAATCATTCGGTACATTCACTACTCGGTTAATTGCCTTGTACACAGCATCTACAGGACCTGTACCAATAGCAGCATCCGTCAATTCTTCTCCATCAGGAGTACGAATACTAACTGTCGCCGTAGGACGAGAGCGATCGCCACAAGAAACTTGCACAAACTCCAAGCGGAAAAGTTCGGGTGGTTGTCGAACCTCGCTATTAACAATAGATTCTAAATCCCAATCTGTGATTTCTTTCTTTTTGTCTGCCAAATCTTTGAATTTAACAAACGCTTTATTAATTTCTTCCTCTGAGAGTTCAAACCCAAGTTCTTGCAAGCGAGTTTGGAAAGCATGACGACCGGAAAGTTTGCCCAAGACTATCTGATTATCTGTCAACCCGATAGACTGAGCATCCATAATTTCATAAGTCAGTTTATTTTTCAGTACCCCATCTTGGTGAATACCTGACTCGTGAGCAAAAGCATTAGCACCAACAATAGCTTTGTTTGGTTGCACAAACATTCCTGTCAAATTAGAAACCAGACGAGATGTTTTGTAAATTTGGCGCGTATCAATATTAGTGAGTGGTGCTTCTGACTCCGGTGGGCGACCCAAAAATGGATTGAAATATTGTCGCCGAACGTGCAACCCCATAACCAACTCTTCCAAAGCAGCATTACCAGCACGTTCACCAATACCATTAATAGTACATTCTAACTGACGAGCGCCATTTTTCACTGCTTCCAGGAAGTTAGCAACTGCCAAACCGAGGTCGTTGTGACCGTGAACTGAAATAATAGCTTGGTCAATATTCGGTACATTTTCCTTAATACCCCGGATGAGTGCCCCAAATTCAGCAGGAGTCGTATAACCTACAGTGTCAGGAATATTAACAGTAGTAGCTCCAGCAGCGATCGCCAATTCTAATACTTGATAAAGAAATTCTGGGTCGGAGCGACCTGCATCTTCCGGGGAAAATTCTACATCATCTACAAAGGTTTTGGCATAGGCCACCATTTCTGGAGCAATCTCTAATACTTCTGCTCTAGTTTTCTTAAGTTTGTAGGCCAAGTGAATATCGGAAGTGGCAATAAAAGTATGAATACGTCCTTTTGCTGCTGGTTTAAGCGCTTTACCTGCTGCCTCAATATCTGCACGGGTTGTTCTTGCCAAACCGCAGATAGTTGGGCCATTTTCTACACCTACTGTCTCAGCAATTTTTTGTACTGCCTCAAAATCTCCTGGACTAGAGTATGGGAAACCAGCTTCAATTACATCTACTCCGAGGCGAGATAGTTGTCGAGCAATGGTTAATTTTTCATCTATATTAAGAGCTGCACCAGGAGATTGTTCTCCATCCCGGAGGGTAGTATCAAAAATAATAATTCGGTCTTGACTGGTGGTCATTGTTTTTTTCCTTGTAGTTTAGAGCAATTAGCCTACAACTTTTTTATATCTTAAATTTTCAGCATTTAGCTGTTAGCTATCAGTCATTAGCAAGCTTGTCCATAGAAGTCAGAATTTAGTGTAGTGGACTGTTTCAGCTAAAACTGTGCATTAGGGAGTAGGGGAGTAGGGGAGTAGGGTAGGGACGTTGCATAAGGGCGTCCGTACGGGAGAAAGATTGTTGTTTGGTTTCGTCCCTCAACCCAACCTACATCTATTGCATCATTTAAGATGAAACAGTCTAGTAGTAGACTGACACAGCTAAAACTGTGCATTAGATTTTTTCGCGCCTCACCCCATCACCCTATTTCCCCATCACCCCATCCGCCATTTTCTAATGCACCATTTAAGGTGTGTCAGTCCAGTAGTTATTGATAGATTGAGCAATAATGACCGGGGTACAAAATACCTATCTAAGAAACTGTTTGTAAACTCATAAAAGCCTCTATCCTATAAGGATATAGACTTTTGAACCTCCTTTCCTTAGCAGGGAAGGCGTTAGGACAGTTAGGTTTGTGCGGATTCATCCGTTTCATACAGCACTTTCCCAACAGCTTCTAAAATCTATCACCATTGAAAAATGGTAAAAGCTGAATGTAAGCTAGATAAATGCTGACCTTGAATTTTCCCTTAAAGGGTAGTTAATATAGCTAGAATTAAACATAAATTGGTCTAATTTTTTCTAGTCTTCTAGAAGATATCTAAGTCTGGAAATAAATTTAGGTTTTTTCCTTATTCCTTATTCCTTATTCATTAATATTCTGCTTTTTCTATTTGGTCACGAATATTATTTAAGTCTACATATTGGTCTGTAGCATTGCGCAATTCTCTAGCAATCATTCCTTCTGTTGATACAACTGTAATATGAGTATTTTTAGACCGCAATAATTCAATAGCTCTTTCAAAATCTCCATCTCCACTAAACAAAACTACTTCATCATATTGGTCTACTGTATTAAACATATCTACAACAATTTCAATATCTAAGTTAGCTTTTTGAGAATAGCGACCCGAAACATCATCATAATATTCTTTCAATATTTTAGTGCGTACTGTATAACCCAAACTAATTAAAGCATCTCGGAATCCTCTTTGATCTTGCGGGTCTTTTAAACCTGTATACCAAAAAGCATTTATTAATTTTACTTCTGGTTTGTTAAAGTATTCTAATACTCTTCTCGGGTCAAAAAACCAACCATTTTTTTGTTGAGCGTAAAACATATTGTTACCGTCAACAAATATAGAAAGACGGTTCATGGAATTTTTCATAGAAACTTAAGTTTAATATTGGTTTTAGATAATTCAGGCTAAATCCATTACTCTAGCAATATTTTTATCATTAATGTAAGTCTATTGAGTCTCTGAAAACTTAGATTATTTCTTGCATATTTCATATTTAAACTGCCAAAAATTACCCTTATATTATAAACAAATAATATTTTTCTCTACCCATAATTTTAATGAACTTAGCAGTTCAGTATTCTAGATTTCAGGCTTTTTTCGGTACAATATATTCCTTTTGATGCCTGTTAAATTTATTGATCTCCTGCTACACTTCCATACAAGACCTTAACTTTTAATCAAGGCCATAAGTTAATATTTGATTAATCTAATATCTAAAATTTAGCCAAATCAAAAATAATTGACTTAATAAAAGCTATGTATGCAAAATTATGAATATAGAAAATTTTGGGCAGTATAAAATTACAGCCCTTGTTGTAAAAAAATTACACAGATAAAAACTTACACCCTGATAAATTGCTGGGGAGTTATATCTAAGCCTTCTTACTTTCAATCGCCCAACGAGCTAACTCTGTCCGATTATGCAGACCCGTTTTACCAAGCATATTGCTCACATGACTCTCAATCGTTCTTTGACTAACTTCCATAATTTGTGCAATGTCACGATTAGCCATTCCCTTGGCTACCAATTGGACTACCTTTAACTCTGTGGGAGTTAATTCTACGTTTCGGCGCACCTTAATTGTTGGCCCAATGCTGACCCCGGAATTTTGATGTTTAATTAGGCGAGAAGCCTGCTTGAGAGAAGATTCTACTTGAGCCACAAGTTCTTCTGGTTCAAATGGTTTGACAATGTAAACATCAGCTCCAGTATTTAGACCCTTAACTCGATCCTGACTTTGACCCTTAGCAGATAAAAATAGAACTGGAACCCATTCTGTATCTGAATTTTCTCTGATATGCTGCACCAGGGTATAGCCATCCATTTCTGGCATCATCACATCACATATAATCAAGTCTGGAATTTTTTCTTCTAGCAGTTCTAGAGCTTCTCGGCCATTTTCTGCTGTTATTACCTGGTATCCACGAAATTCTAAATAATCCTTGACCAATAATATTAAATTAGGGTCATCATCAACCAACATTAAACATCCTTGGTCTGTAGTATTCATTTCCTTCATAATGAAGAACTCACTTTTTTGATTCCTGCAAACATTAACTTCACAGACGGGTATAACCCACGTCTTTCATAGCAGAGTGAGGAAGTAAGGCAACTTTGCCACTTTCCTGATAAATTTAAAGATATTTATCCTTACCCAGAAGGCTTGGACTGTATCTAATCCTCAAAGGGAATTGATCCCCTATCTATTATAGTTTATAGTTATAGATTATAGATTTTATACTCAATCAATAGTCCTATAGTTTAGGTAGATATAGCTAGATAATAGTTTTGTAGTGATGGAAAATAATTACCACTACTTTTGATAATAATATATGATAATTCAACAGTATTCCCTATTAATAGTATCAGGAACTATGGTTAATTTTACTGACTTAATTAAGTTAAAATCTATGGTGAATTGATAACAGTTAGTTAGGGATTGGGAACTGAGCTTTTGAGTCAATGGGCAAGTAATTTGCCCATGATAGCCTAGTATGGGCCTATTAATTTTTTTTATACCCGACACTTAAGGGCGGGGTATTATTCTGGCAAAGGATGAGTCAGAAAAACGTATTCCTCTACTACTTGAGAACCGATTATGTGTTCTTGAATAATTCTTTCAATCACAGGAGGAGTTGCAGAGTGGTACCATATTCCTTCTGGATAAATAACCATGATTGGACCTTGACAACAAACTCGTAAACAGTTAGCTTTAGTGCGAAATATAGAGCCTGATATGTTAATGCCAGGCTGATCAAGTTTTAATTCTTTCAGACGTTTTTTGAGATAATTCCATGCTTCTAAACCAACCTCTTTTGAGCAACATTTCGGTTTAGTTTGGTCAGCACAAATAAAAATATGTCTCTGAATTTTACTCAGTCCGAGAGATTGGACACAACTTCCTAGGGATTCTTGACAAATATCTGGGTCAATATTTCCCTGTTGAAAATTTTCCTGGCATTGGGCCATTTGTTCCTCTGTCCCATGATCTTTTTCGGTTTTGTTAAATAAATTATCTATCATTAAGTCGCGATACACCTTGAATTTGCTTCTATAATAGTTATTCTTGCCAAAGTCAAATGTTGGATAGAGAATGTCACATGACTTAGGAATTGCTAGTAAATCAACAGTTCTACTACCATAATTCTAGTTTATTGTCTTCTGAGATGACTTTTTGCTGCATGATAATTACTCCAAGTCAGAAGTTAAATTCTTCTAGTGCAGAGTCAGCACTGATAACTGAAATGACTCTTGGTAAATACCCAAATCTCTAGTTCGGAAACCCGTACAGCTTAATTAGTTGCGATCGCCACAGCTATTCAGCTAAATTAGCACTCAGATGGTGAGAGTGCTAAAAAAACAAAATGAAGTTAAAACTTAGCTTCACCTTAAGCCTGTCAACAACAATAAAATTTATCTGGAGGTAAAGTAATGGCAGCCGTAACACTGAGTGTTTCTACTGTTAAACCCTTGGGGGAACGTGTATTCGTTAAAGTCAGCGAATCTGAAGAAAAAACAGCAGGTGGTATTCTTCTACCTGACAGTGCAAAAGAAAAACCTCAAGTAGGAGAAGTTGTCTCAGCTGGACCTGGTAAACGTAACGATGATGGTTCCCGCGCAGAAATGGAAGTTAAAGTAGGAGATAAAGTTCTCTACTCTAAATATGCTGGAACTGATATAAAACTAGGTGGCGATGAATACGTCCTACTTGCTGAAAAAGATATCCTCGCAATTGTTAACTAATACCTCGCCCTTAAGGGGAAGGTTTAAACAAGTTGTTCCATAGCACTAGCAAACTTTTTCTTCATATTTGATGTTTGCTAAAGTGCTAAAACAACTAATTATCAACACAAAAAAATAAACATCCACAATTACTAATCAATAGAAATTACAACTATGGCTAAACGTATTATTTACAACGAAAATGCTCGTCGCGCCTTAGAAAAAGGCATGGATATCCTCGCTGAGTCTGTAGCAGTAACTCTAGGTCCTAAAGGTCGCAACGTAGTTCTAGAGAAAAAATTCGGCGCACCTCAAATTGTTAATGATGGTGTAACTATTGCTAAAGAAATTGAACTAGAAGACCATGTAGAAAATACTGGTGTTTCCCTAATTCGTCAAGCAGCTTCTAAAACTAATGACGCAGCAGGTGACGGTACAACTACTGCAACTGTTTTAGCTCATGCAATTGTCAAAGAAGGTCTACGCAACGTTGCTGCTGGTGCTAACCCTATAGCTATTAAACGTGGTGTTGATAAAGCTGCTAACTTCCTCGTAGAAAAAATTGCAGCTCATGCTCGTCAAATTGAAGATTCTAAGGCGATCGCTCAAGTTGGTTCTATTTCTGCTGGTAATGATGAAGAAGTAGGTCAAATGATTGCTGAAGCTATGGATAAAGTAGGCAAAGAAGGTGTGATTTCTCTAGAAGAAGGAAAGTCTATGCAGACTGAACTAGAAATCACTGAAGGTATGCGCTTCGACAAGGGTTACATCTCTCCCTACTTCGCAACAGATATGGAGCGGATGGAAGCTGTTCTCGAAGAACCTCAAATTTTGCTAACTGACAAGAAAATTGCTTTAGTACAAGATTTAGTACCAGTTTTAGAACAAGTTGCTCGTTCTGGTAAACCATTATTAATCTTAGCTGAAGATATTGAGAAAGAAGCTTTAGCAACTTTGGTTGTTAACCGTCTGCGGGGTGTATTGAATGTTGCTGCGGTTAAAGCTCCTGGTTTTGGCGATCGCCGGAAAGCTATGTTAGAAGACATCGCTGTATTAACTGGTGGTCAAGTTATCACTGAAGATGCTGGTTTGAAATTAGAAAGTACCAAGCTAGAGATGCTTGGTAAAGCACGTCGCATTACTATTACTAAAGACAACACTACTATCGTTGCTGAAGGTAACGAAAAAGAAGTTAAAGCACGTTGCGAACAAATTCGTCGTCAAATGGAAGAAAGCGACTCTTCCTACGACAAAGAAAAGTTACAAGAGCGTTTAGCTAAGTTAGCTGGTGGTGTAGCAGTTGTTAAAGTTGGTGCTGCTACTGAAACTGAAATGAAAGACCGTAAGTTACGCTTGGAAGATGCTATTAACGCAACTAAAGCTGCTGTAGAAGAAGGTATTGTTCCTGGTGGTGGTACAACTCTAGCTCATTTGGCTCCCGATCTAGAAAATTGGGCAAATGAGAACTTACAAGCTGAAGAGTTGACTGGTGCTTTAATTGTTAGTCGTGCTTTGTTAGCTCCATTAATGCGCATTTCTGAAAATGCTGGTCAGAATGGTGCGGTAATTTCTGAGCGCGTGAAAGAGAAAGATTTCAATACAGGTTTTAATGCAGCAAATAATGAGTTTGTTGATATGTTTGAAGCTGGTATTGTTGACCCTGCGAAAGTAACTCGTTCCGCTCTACAAAACGCTGCTTCTATTGCTGGTATGGTGTTAACAACTGAGTGTATTGTTGTTGATAAACCTGAACCCAAGGAAGGTGCTGCTGCTGGCGCTGGTATGGGTGGTGGCGATTTCGATTACTAGGTTTTTTGAGATTGGGGGCAATTTAGGAATTGTTCCCCATCCGATTTGTTTGTCTAAAAAGTGTGTATTGTGTTTGAGTCACTTCCAGTTTGTGGAGGTGACTTTGTTATTTTATAGAACTAATTTAGGATATTTTTTCGGCGATCGACAGATAGGTAATAAATTTGATTTTTGCTGAATTATAGTAGTTTTCATGTTTTTTAGAGTACAGAGATTTGAGTTTAAAGAAAGAAGGCTTTAGTTATCTAGGAGAGAAGGCTTTAGTTATCTAGGAGAGAAGGAAGAAGTAATGCAAGTCATGAAGTGAAAACCACTATAATTAATATATCAAAATTCATCAAAATATTCAATTCTGTTGTGGTTTTCTTTGAGGTAATTATCCATTATCCATTATCAATTAATGAATATACCAATACTTTATTGAGCTTGATTAAGACTATAAATTGATACCCTATTCTCAAGTTTATTGCTAGGAAATAACTTAGATATTCAGATTATATTAGACTTGTTTCAAAGGTTTTAATTAAATCAATTTAAGATATGAAATAAAAAATTCTATCTCCCTATTCCCTATTCCCT
>NZ_JBNHEQ010000186.1:0-5162 GCF_050016015.1 Dapis hubbardiae BLCC-M172 | reverse complement strand
ACTGACACAGCTAAAACTGTGCAGAGCGCTTTTTTCGTAATCACCCCATCCCCCCATCCCCCTATCACCCCATCCCCCCATTTTCTAATGCACCATTTAAGGTGTGTCGGTCCAGTAGTTTTTGTTATATGTTCCATCTCAAGGAAAACTGCGATAACTTTATATTATCAGGCGATAGTGCTACGCACCGCTTCGCGATCGCTCTGGTCTGAGTATAATACAAAATTCGGCTGAAAATTCCTCCGCAGCGACGAAGCGGAAGTAATCTCGCAGCACCCCTGAGATTGCTTCCTTCCACTCCGTTCCAGTCGCAATGACTTATAATAACTATAGCGGTTTTCACTCATGGTAGACTACAGCAACAAGAGAAGTATGTTTAAAGTTTGATAAGTTAGAGACTTTATAGTTGTATTCTATGTTAATGAAAAGCGCTATAATTATCGGGATTTGATATAAGGCTTGAATTATAAATCTCCATAAACTATTTAACTTAAGAATTATAAAGGTTTAAAATTAATTTTTGCGAAATTTATTTAATCAATTAAACAAACAAATATTATTTTTAGTAGAATAATTATAAATAATTAAGGAGAAGTCAGGAGCAGAGCAAAAATGATCGAATTAGTATATGCTCGTTGAATACTTATAACAGAAAAATAGGTGGGGAAAGTTTGTCTATCGCTAATGAAGCGGATATCAGATAACATCTAAAGAAACTCAATATCCTTTAATACCAAGAATTCCTAGACTTCCTAAACTTTTCCTGCAATTTTTTACGCGCTTTAATAGCAGGTGCAAAATCTGGTTTAATTTCAATAGCTTTGTCATAAGCAGAGATCCCTTCCTTATATTTCTCCATTTCTCCTAGCGCCCAACCTAAGTTAGACCAAGCTATCGGATCTTTAGCATTAATAGCGATCGCTTTCCTCAGAGAAGCTACAGCTTCATCATAACGTTTTAACTTAGTCAAAGCAATACCACGACTACCCCAAGATGGAAAATCATCAGCATTAATAGCGATCGCTTCATCAAAAGCAATTATAGCTTCTTGATTTTTTTCCAACCGCATTAAAGCAAAACCTCGATCCCGCCAAGCAGGTGCAAAACTAGGATCGATATCTATAGCTTTTTGATAAGAAGCAACCGCTTCCTCATATCGCTGTAAACCATCAGCAAGAAAACTACCTTGATTATGCCAAGCAATGTGGTAGTTTTGCCGACTTTCAGTAGCGTTTTTATAAGCATCTAAAGCTTCCTCAAAGCGCCGTAAGAAAAATAAAGTATTACCTTTTCCCATCGAAGCACGATAAAAATCTGGGTTTAATTGTAAAGCTTGTTCATAAGAAGCTAATGCTTCTTGATGACGCTGTAGTTTACTCAACACTTGACCTCGGTCAACTATTGCTGCCAAATCTTCTGGGTTATCTCTAATTTCTCGTTCAAGTAAAGCGAGTGCTTCTTCAAAAGCTTTTCTGGCATCAAGATTACGTTTTAAATACTCTAAAACTATACCTTTATTCTCCCAAGATTGAGGTTCCATCGGATCAACAGCAATAGCTTGATTAATAGCTTTTAATGCTTCTTCAAACTGACCGATACTAATCAATGCTATTCCTTTACCATTCCAAGCTTTGAAATTATTTGTAGATATCTGAATTGCTTTTTCATAGGCATCTAAAGACTGTTGATAACGCTCTAATTTATTTAAAACTAAACCGCGACCATTCCAAGCTAAATAGAAATCTTGCTTATTTTCTATTGCTTTGTTGTAGGCAACTAAAGCTGCTTGATAACGCTGCAAATCAAACAGTACATCCCCATTATTTTTTAAAGCTTTCGAGTCATTTGGTTTAATTTTTATAGCTTCTGCACAGAAACTTTCTGCTGTTTCCGGTTGCTCTGCTTCAATCCATTTATTACATTTATTAAGTATGTAAATAAATTTAATTTCAGACCAGAAAATTATCCCGGCAATTACAACTGTAACTGTCAGAGAAATCAAAGAAAACGGTAACAAACGAAATGAACGTTTTTTCCTGGCAGATGTATTATAATCTAAATTGATAGGGCATGAATTACCAATATTAGCACCCGAATTTTCTGGCGGAATATTATCATTATTTGTTTCAGTAAATTCTTGATTCTCAACATTAATATCCTGCTCTAAATTGGCATAGTTTTCTATCGCTATTTCCGTAGCATTATGAGTTTCTGGTGTCACAGAAATAGAAGTTTCCGACCCCATTAAAAATTCTGTTTGACTGCCAATATTCCAGAGGTCATTCAGAACTTGATCTGCACTGTGATAACGAGCGCGAAAATAGGGGTTGACCATCTTGTTAATAATAGCAGCAAATTGATTGCTTACCTCGGTATAATGCCGCCATCCCAAATCCCCAGTTTTTGGGTCTCGCCCGATTTCGGCTGGAAATAAACCTGTTAAAGCATGAACAACTGTCATGCCCAAAGCATATAGGTCATTACTAGGATTAGGATTCCTAGTATATTGTTCCTTGGGCATATAACCATGAGTACCCACAAAACGAGTAATTATCAGTTGTTTATGGTCATTTAAAGTAACAGAAGAAAGTTGTTTAAGTGAGCCAAAATCAATTAAGACAATTTTGCCATCAGAACGCCTAATTAAATTAGAAGGTTTAATATCTAAATGGAGTACCTCACGATGAACAAATGTGAGAATTTGCAGTACATCTTCCAATAATTTTTTGGCTTCATCTTCATCAAATTTGCCTTGGTCAATTTCGTAATTTAAGCTATTACCTTCAACATATTCTTGAACCAAATAAAAGTCTTGATTTTCCTCAAATTCATCTAATATTGCTGGAATTTGGTTATGACTTCCTTGGTTGAAGATTATTTGTGCTTCCTCTTCAAATAATCTTTTTACTTCATGTAAGAGTACAGGATTTTTTGACTTAGGCTTAATCTGTTTAATCACACATAGAGAATTATCAAGTTTTTGTTGATCTTGAACTAAATAAGTTTGACCATAATCTCCTTCTCCCAACAGTCGAATAATTTTGTAGTGCCTATTAAGAATAGTTCCAATTCTTTGTGAATTTTGGATACTTTTATAGAGTTCTTCTAGGTCATTTAGAACTTCTGTAGCAGACTGGTAGCGTTCTTCATATTGACTGCAAACCATCTTATCTAAAATATCTGCTAACTCATTCTCTACTGCTGCTAATTCCCGCCATAAAACCTCATTGGTTTTGCTATGGTATCGAAAATCTATTGGGGCAACACCTGTTAAAGCTTGAATAGCTGTTATTCCTAAAGCGTAGATATCGCTATTTATTCTGGGTTTTCCTCCCAAATGTTCCACTGACATATAACCTGGTGTACCTACCACAGAAGCTTTTACTTCTCCATCTGAAGATAACACCAAAGTTTCAATTTCTTTTATTGCTCCAAAGTTCGTAACTACTATTTTATTGTCTGATTTACGTCTGATTAAATTAGAGGGTTTAATATCACCATGAATTACATCTTGACGATGGATATATTCTAATGCTTCTAAGGCATCGTAAAGCAACATAATTAGTTGAGTTTGAGGTAATTGTTTACCATCAGTAATTTCTCTATCTAAATTATGGCCTTCAATAAATTCGTAAACTAAATAAAATTTTTGGTTTTCCTCAAAATGATCCAAAAGTTGGGGAATTTGCTCATGGTTGCCTAAGTGTTTTAAGGTTGTCGCTTCTTTTTCAAATCGACATCGTGCTGCTTCTAAAATAGAAGAGTCGGAGGTATTAGGTTGAAATTGTTTGACTATACACAGAGACTTGTTAACTGTCTGCTGATTTTCAGCTAGATAAGTTTTCCCAAAAGGTCCTTTCTGTAAGTCTTGGATAATAGTATATGTTTTTCTAAGAGTCTGAACTTGCTCCATCATCTTTCAATTTTATAGTAGAAACTAATATCTCAAGTTTAAACCCACATTCTACATTTGGCAGTTTATTTTATAGTACAAAAGATTATATTTTTAGCGAGCGCCTTAACTTGGGAACTGGGAACAGAGTTTTAGAGATTTAGAGTAGTCTAATACCAATTTGATACAATATTCCTACAGTGGCTCTGTTCTTAGGAGTCAGGAGTCGTAGGGGCGATTTCCTACAGGAGTCAGGAGGTCATTTCAGTTATCAGTTAGCCTCCTGCGGAGGAGCTGCGCTTTATCCTGACGGACTGCTCCGCAAACATGTCGCGCAGCGTTAACGCGCGTTGTGCGGAACGCTAAACAGTTATCAGTGAACCTCAGACCTTAGTCGGAGGCTTGAAATACTGAGTTAAATATTTTTTCATCCCCTTAAAAGGGGAGGCGCATACCCTCATTTTTTGGTAATAATTTATAATATTCATTTTTTCTGAGGGTAAAACTGTTCCACGATTGACGAAAAATCGTTTTATAACTATAAAAATCTGTTTTTTTTTCAAGGGATAATTTGATTTTTACCCTCTACATCTACAGCAAATTTACTAAGATTTTTGTAATCATTTTACCGAATAATTAAGGTTAAAAGCCTCCCCTTTCAAGAGAAACAATGAATTTATTTTCCTTTTATTCAATCCTCTTCCTTTTAGGGAGAGTTCAAGAATTTAGAATTTAGAATTACCTCTTCTTTTCAAGGAGAGGATTGACGAACAGGAAAATTTTTATTTATTATCCCCTTAAAAGGGGAGGCTTTAAACCACAATATTTCGGTAATTATCAATTATCCATTATCAATTATCAATTATTGAATGTAACTATCTTTTTTGAATTTGGTATAAGTTAAAATAAGTAATTAATTATTGCTTCAGGTCGATAATTTGTTTAGTATAAATATTTTTATCTATAGCAATCCGCGCATAGGTCATGGCAAATCAAAAAGTAGATAAAAAACTTGTAACTACTGCCTGTTCCCTGTTCCCTGTTCCCTGTTCCCTCTTCCCTAAAAGCAGTAAGGTTTTGATACAGAAATAAAATAAGACTGCTATATATTATACTAATTTTCATATCTAGCAAGGAAGTACGGAATATAAGTTATAAATAATATTTTTCTGTAGGGAAATTGTATGCAAAATCCCTATTTCGTCCCTTGTTTACCGAAATAATTAATAATTAAACAATTAAATAATTAGATTATTCACGCCTTGAAGCC
>NZ_JBNHEQ010000185.1:0-9770 GCF_050016015.1 Dapis hubbardiae BLCC-M172 | reverse complement strand
AGACACATATGTACTTTTTAGACACGCCTAAATACTGCTGATTTATTACTACTATCTACCTTTTTATTTGTGCCATACGCTTACCACGAAACCAATGAATCTTACTACCATTGAAGTACAATGTACCCCGTATTGCTACTACGAACACTTAATAATATTAGCGTCGTAAAATTACTGCAATTTGCAGAATTGTATAACTTGCATTAATCTTAATCATATCGAAATGCTGCTATTATTTACGGTAAAGCCTTGAATAATAGGTTTTACAAGGCATAAATCTTGCTAAGATTGTAACTCAATCTTTCTTTAAAACGCTACGGACTAAAAGTCCGTGGTATTTAGTGTTAAAAGAGTAAAAAAAAATTAAAAATACTTGACACTTACTAAATAATTTTTGCTATAATCATCGCAGTAGTATGTTGAATAGAACAATAGTTGCCATAAGCTATAAAACGATTTTTTTTAATTTCTTGACTCTGCCGTAGATGTAACTTTTAGTTTTTTAAACAAAAAAGAAACGGAGGCAGTACCACCATTAGGTATCGCCTCCGCTTTCTTCAATTTTTTTTTTACTATGAATAGTATTATAACAGATAAAAATAAATCCGACAACCCTTCAGAATTTGATATTCGTAATTACCTTGGCCTATTAGGCAATCGTACGAAGGAAGGCAAATATACTTGCCCTAACTGTGGTGGCCACAATCTTTCAATCAATAAAAACGATGGCAAGTACGACTGCTATAACTGTGGAGATACCAAAGCTATCTTCAAAGCCATCAAGCAGAAAGCTGGTGAGTGGGAAGATAAATGGGAAAAATCACACAGGCAAAAGCAGACTAGATATTATCATTATCCCAACAGGAACGACGGACTTTTTATCAGAGTTCAAAGAACAGACTGCGGGAATGGCAAGAAAAAATTTTACCAACAGCAATGGGTTGCCAGTAGAAACGAGTACGTCAACGGCTTGTCAGAAAATAAGAAAAAACCAGGTACTGTCACGATAAATAGAGAAGATATCCCTATCTACAGATGCAGGGAAGTGCAGTCAGCCATAGCTGATGGCAAAAAAATATTCATAGCAGAAGGAGAATCGGCCGTTGACGCTCTGTGGGATTTAGGCATTCCAGCAACCTGTAATATAGGAGGCTCTGGGCAATGGAAAGGGTCTGATTCCCAAGATTTGAAAGGTGCTAAAGTCGTCATTTGCCCCGACCGCGACATCAAGGGAATCAACCACGCCGAACTTATTGCTAAAGACTTCCCAAATGCTGAATGGCTCTATGCTTACCCTCAGTCTGGGTTGTGGGATAGACTTAACTCTGGTGGTGGTGCAGACGTAGCCGACTGGATTGAAGAGTACAATCTTAGTGCTGAGAATATCTTAAATGCAGTTGAAAGCAAACAGAGAGAACTAAAGCCTTCACCCGTAAAGCAAGATAGCAACGACAACGCAGGCAACAACGAACCTTCAGTCAAATTCAAACCTAAGAATATTAGATGGGATAAGTCCTGTAATAAATGGAAAATAATAGGAGCTGGTTCCCCTGCTGCGAATGAGAGGTTTTTGCGTGAAGAGCTAAAAATACACGAGAGACTGAGATTAAACCTGCTGACAATGGAGTATGAGATAGATGGAAAGTCAGTCAGTGAAATGTATCCTAATGGTGTAGGTTATGACTTACCCACATTTATAGATGAACATTTTCACTTCTATTTCACAGGAGCCTTAGACAAATTTTACCCATTGATAGAGCGAGTGGCTGCAAAATTTCACCCAGTCCGAGACTACCTGAAAGGTTTGCCTACACAGGATTCCGACTTTATTGACGATTTTATTAAGCGATCGCTAAAGATTACAAAACCTATCCAGGTACTGATGGTCAGAAAATGGTTAATTGGTGCTGCTAGACGGATACTATCTGATAACCCAGTGAAGTTTGACAATGCTCTGATTTTGCAAGGACGTCAGGGAATAGGTAAGTCAACATTTTTTGAAGCTTTAGCAAGAGCTGGTTTTTTTACAGATGATATGGGAAGCATTTCAGACAAGGATGAAAAAATTAAACCTCATTACGCTTGGATAGTTGAGTGGTCTGAATTGGAAAATATTTTTGACAAATCAAAAGAGTCTGCTATCAAAGCCTACCTCACATCCAAGACTGACAATATCCGCCCCCCTTACGCCCGAAGCTCTAAAAAAATGAACAGAGGATTTTCTATTTGTGGTACTACCAATAAAAACGAATTCCTCACAGACAAGACTGGTAATAGACGTTTCTGGGTAATTCCATTAACCCACAAAAAGGGAGAGCAGATAGATATAGATTACGTCAAACAAAACAGGGATAAACTATGGGGGGCGGTAATGGCTGCTATAGCTAACAATGAACCCCACTGGTTAGACCAAGAAAACTCAGCACTAGCAGAACTAGAAGCCAGCAAGTCAGTTTGGCGTAACCCTGACGTTCAGGATGTATTGATTCCAGCATTTTATAAGAAACTGACAGAAGGAACTAATAAAATATCAAGGCAAGAAATCAATGATATCCTTGATGGAGCTAGCAAGACACAGACAGCAGCACAACTAGACAAATTCATGGCAACCTATGAACTTACCAAAGGAGCTAGAAATATTGCTTATCGTAAATTAGGAGAAGATAAACTCAAAAAAGACTACCGAGGTTTTTACTTAACAGATGATGACGGGCAGATACCACCAAAACTATTACAAGCCTTTGAAGAATTTGGTCTAGGACATCCCTTAGAATCAGTCAGTAGTCAGTCACCTAATTTAGTGACTAACCCTGAAACTCCTACCACGACTGAATCTAGTCAGTCAGTCACTGAAACAACACCTGTTACAGCAGATGATATTTTTAAACCAGAAGAAAAAGCAGAAGTTACTAAAGATGAAAAATTTACTCCCTCAAAAAATAAGTTTGTTCCAAGCTCCGAAGTAGGCAATAATGTTAACCATAAACACTGGATTAAACCAAACGCTAGGTTGATCTTTAAGTCAAATAAAGGCTTTATTGGTTGTAAATTTATAACAAGAAGTTCATCCGGATTTGTAGTAGTTGAAACAGGGAAAGATGAAGAATCTATGGTCAGTTTTGATGATTTATTCTGGTTTAAGCAAAGAGATATCCCAGGTTAGCCCCGACATATCCCTTTACTCAAGTAAAACATATTACAAATCTGGTACTTGTATTTGCCTAATATCTGTTGAAGCATAATGTTTATAAGTAGTAATCGGACTATTTCCTGCCAGTTTTGCTACATCTTTAACATCCATACCTGCTTCCAAAGCTAAAGTAATAAAAGTATGTCTTGTACTGTAAGGTTTTTTGTAGTCAATATTGAGACTTGATAGTATTGGTTTCCACGCTCTATTTCTCAAATTTTCCTTGCATATAAACCTTCCTCTCTGACTGGTAAAAATCCTATTATTAGGATTATTTGGCTGATATTCTCCTTGCCCTATCAATATATCTTTAAGTTGATTATTGATAGGAAATAGCCTGCTGTCTTGAGTTTTTAATCATTTTAATTCTCGCAAGCCATCCACACTACCAGTAATAGCTTTGTTGAATTTTATAAATTCATAATCGCTGAGTATATCATCCCAAACTAACGCCATAGCCTCACTAGGACGACATCCGGTGTAGAATAGAAATGAGTAATAATAATAGTAATGCCGAACAAAAGCTTCATCAGAAGTAGCAATTGCATTTAAAATTTTGTCTCTTTCATCAGCACTCAAAGACAAGGTTTTATAATCATCAGTTTTCCTCCTTTTGTCAGACTTAAATTCACTTTTTAAGCCCACAAAAGGATTGATTCTTAGTCTCTTAATTTTCTTTAATTTAATAGCCCAAGTTATACAAGCCTGAAACTCCCCAAAGTTGAAGTCTTTAGGGGGTAATTAGTTATCGTATCACTAAGGAGTCAGGAGTCAGGAAAGGATTTGAGTAGTATGAATTTTTAAATTCGTATTTAAGAACATCTGTAAGTTGAGGAAGTAATTTTGTGATTACTGTATAACCGGATTTTATATAAGATGTTGCAATAGTAGGGGCGGGTTCAGTGTTAAATTAATCAGGTTCAAGCATATTTCAGATGAACCCGCCCCCAATGATATAATCAGGACTTACGCAAAAACACTATATATAGCGTATACTAATTTAGGCGATCGCCAGTTAATGTCGATCAGATCGCCTAAGTTGACAAACTCTCTTTTTCTGTCTATAAACAGTTATTTTCTCACAAATAACTAACTAAAAAGTTAGATAAGTTTCATTTTTATTGAAGGAAATTTTAGTTCAGATACTATATATTTTGACAACAATTTATGCTTCATTATAAAGTGGGAAAGAGTTTTCATTAATTGATAATTGATAATTGATAATTGATAATTACCTCTGGTTAAAACCGTTACGGAATTGAAGATAAGGAAATATCCTAGCACTTTTTTTCCCTATCCAAGGGGAGGCTTCAAGGCGCGAATTATTTAATTATTAATAATTAAATAATTAATAATTCGGTAACTTTTGACTTTATTTATAGTGGATTGCCTCTAAAAGCAACAAACCCAAATCTTTGTACAAACCTCGATTTTGCTGAGGACAACGATGTTGAGTTAAACACCGGGGACAACCATATTCACAATCACAATTTTTTGCTAATTCTTTTGCTTTTTGTGCAAATTTCAACAGTTGATTAAAAATTGCCTCACTCGCTCCATTTCCACCATCACAAGTATCAAAAAAATAACCTACTGTTTCTCCTCCTTGTCGCTGAACAAACCATTCTACATCCTGACTTGAACTTAACACTACTAATGGAATAGCAGATATGATTTGATGCCCCATACTATGCAATGCAATAAAATCTGGATGACAATTCCATAAATCTTTGAAATCATCTGGAATTATTCCTTGATTTTTATCCTTAATTTTCTCCTTAATAGGTGTAATATTTTCCTGTATAGCTTGACTAAAAGCATAATTGATTTCTACTTTAACAACAGGAGCTTGATATTGAGTTTGATAAGGAGGATCGAAGCTACCTTCATCCACAACTGTAGTAATTTCAACTCCTTTTGCATATTTAGTAGCAAACAATTGATAACCTGTGACGGAAAAGGTAATTTCTCCCCAGAATAAACTTAACCTAAGTCTGGCGTGGGAAATATTAGTTTGAATGATTTGAGGTGTTGCTAATTCCTGAATTTCTTTAATTACTAACCCAGTTTTTGGCTTAGTTTCTAAATTATAATTTTTGCCTAGAGGTTTTAAAATTGCTTGTTTTTTATCTAAGTCGAGATTCTCAGAACGATAGGTTATTAACTCACTATCATAATTTTGAGCAAAATAAATTGCTCCTGGAAATACTTCTTGATGTGCCAGACTCATTTGCATTTTTTCAAAACTTTTTCCAGTATTAATATTGATTAAATTCACATCATTTTGAGCATGACCGCGAATATTAACATTTCGATGAGGATAACCATAACCCCAGAGTTGATTAGAGTTATTAATATAGATTTTTTCCTGTTTTAATAAACTATCGGTAATTGCTCCAGCTACTTCTCCAAAACGTTCTGTTATTTCACTTAAAGGTACTCCACTTTCTACACAACTACATTCTAAATGTTTACCTAAAATTGTCGGATAATTTGGATTAAAAGCAGCACTTTCTGCCTCACCATTTAATAATAAATCTGGTTTATTACCATAGAAATTATCTAAGGGATTTTGAGCTACTGGCAAAAACATAATTAATCCAGGATTTCTCCTGCCTACTCTACCAATTCTTTGTTTCCATGACATTAAACTACCTGGATAACCACGCACTAAACAACAGTCAAGTTCAGGTAAATCAATTCCTGCTTCTAATGCGGAGGTAGAAAGAATAACTTTTACCATTCCAGTTTGCAATTTTTGGATAATATCCTGTCGCCTATCAAATCCCAAAGAACCATAAAAAATTGCCACCTTATCTGCCAAATAACTCTCTCCATTTTTATCAGCTATTCGTTTAATTATCCCCAACAACTTTTTAACTGCACCCCTGGAATTACAAAATACTAACCCACTCAAATCATGGCGCAACCAAGAGAGAATTATTTGACAAGCATTAGGATTAGCAGTATCAGTTGGTTGCAAAAATAAAATACTTTTTCCTGAAGTATCAGCACCACTTTTTGAGATTAGATGAAGTCTTTCCGGTTCCTGGGAGCGATCGCTAAATCTCATTGCCATTTCTGCGGGATTTCCAATAGTAGCTGAACTAAAGATAAATTGTAGTTTTTCTGAACTGCCTCCTACTCTGTCTACTGCCATTTTTAACCGTCGCATGAGGTTAGAAAAATGTGCGCCAAAAGCTCCTCTATAGGTATGAGATTCATCTATAACTACATAGCGGAGTTGTTGAAAAAATTTGCGCCAACCTTCTCCATCTTTACTTCTAATTCTATATAGTTGATAATGTAATAAATCTGGGCTGACACCTAAAATATTGGGTGGGTTAGGAATAAATAATTTTTTTCTTTTTGCTGAGGATATGTCACCTGTAATTAATCCAATTTTGATGGAATTTTCAGGGAAATATGAGACCATTTTTTCTAGCTTTTGCATCTGGTCTAATGCTAATGCTTTGAGGGGAAAAATATATAATGCTGTGGTCTGAGGTTGTTGGATACATGATTCTAAAATAGCAAGGTTATAACAGAGAGTTTTGCCGGAAGCTGTGGGAGTAAAAATGCAAATATCTAATCCTTTTCTCAGAGCGGTTAATGATTCAATTTGATGTTCATAGAGTTCTGTAATATTTTGTTTAATCAGAGCATTTTTGAGAATAATTGGTAAATTTTCTGGCAAAGGATAGAGTTTTCCTGGAGTTGGTGGTGTATTATCTATAGCGATTAAATTATCTATAAATTCTTGGGCAATTGTTTGAAATACTGGTCGGGAAATAGCTTCTATTTCTGCTGCGGGAATCTGGGATTTTTGTGGCTGTTTGAATTTTTTATGATTAAAACTTGCACTATCTCTAGGATTAATGTTTTTCTGATTAATTGCTATTTGCCAATCATAAAAATGCACTGGAGCATGATTTTCCAGAAAGTCTACAATTAAGCGTTTTCCTAATACTGCTGTAATTTGACCTATACCATATTCAGGAGAATAGACTTTTGCACCAATTTTTAACCATTCTGGAGGAGATGGTAATTGATTTCCAGCTCGAATAATAGCAGCATAGTCTGTGGGTTTATCCGTCATAAGGAAGAAGGAATCAATAAAGGATAAATGAAATAAATTTAAGACGTAGTAATATTTTTTTCCGGTTACTATGTTTGGTTTCTAATTCAATACTTTTAGGTATTATGTATTTGGTTATATTGTCTAATTGCTTCATCTCTATTAGACATAGGCGTGAAAAAGATATAGATTTTTTGCATCTAGTAGGGAACGCTTAACAGGGAATATATTTTCACGAATAAAGATACGAAAAATGATTTATGAGAGTTAATTTTAGAACTTTAGCTTGTCTTAAATAAAGAGCAAGGTTATTTTATGGAGAGGTCTATTTATATATTTTCGAGTAATCAAAGTAAACTTCATTTCACCAAAAGTTTGTCTACCTCTTCCATTAAAATACTCACCTTCTAAAAATTTCCCATCAGGTGAAAGACGTAAATTCGCAGAACCTCTGTGCATAGACATTGTTGACAAACTTCGAGTAGAAGGTTCATTAACATATTCATGTTTTAAAGTAGCTTCAGAGGAATCTAAAGTATTCACAGTAGCCATTGTTGAGTTAGAAATAGATGAAGTTGCCCGAAGTTGAATATTAATAGCTGACCATGTTTGGCGAACATACAAAATTATTCCATCATAATCACTATCATTGTAAGAAGAATGGATTTTTCCTACCCATGTACCTTGTAAATTTGGAATACTTGAACATGATAAGTCGCCTAGCTTTAACTGCCAAAAAAACTTGTCAAAAGCTTGATAAAAGATACCATAAAAACCCATTACTGACGGAGCATCTAACCACCAGGGAACTTGCCATTGTAAATTCTTAACTACAGAACTTAATAGTAGTGCAGCCATAACTGAAATTGCTGCAATATATAAAGGAATTGTTTCTCTATCTTTTGCATTAGTAGCGTAAGCGTGCATTATACCAATTCTCCCACAATTCTATTAAGCTTTGAATAAAATATTGAGCATTTTCTAATTTCCATTGTTCTGGTTTATTACCAAAAAGGTTAAGCATTTCATTTTGACAAATGAAGGAACTGTTCAAATTGTCGCAAAGCCAATTCACAACTTTTATATATGTGTCTTGTCGATTGTTAACAAAACAATTATTTGGGACATTATAGAGTAGGCATTCAATATAATATGATGGTGCTTCAAGAGGATAACTATATCTATTAATTATCATTTTTTTTGCATTTTTAAATAAACGAACAGTAGGCTTATAATTTTGCTTAGTTTTACTATTCTTATCTGCTCCATTGTGAAAATGTAACTTTGGATAATTAATAATTTCCCTTCTACTATCTCTAGTATAAAAGCAAATTCCTGAGATATAATCTTCATGTTCACTTTCAAATTTTTCATAGTATCTGTATTGAATACAAGGAATAATATCAGCAGCAATCCTATTACTACCTTTTTGCAGCTTTAGAGATTTTTTTCCAACTATAATATTGCCTGGAGGATAGTAATTATGCAAACTGGTTAAAATATCTTGTTTAAAATTATTCCAAGTATAGTTAGAAGACTTAAATACACTATCATAACGTTTACGATCTAATGGATTCATCTGTGATTTGTTACTACAAAAAATAGTATTTAACTGGACGACAACATCTACATCACTATCAGCTCGAATGTTTGTTTTATTTCTATAAGATCCTTGAAGATAAATTTCAAAATGGTTGCCTTCTGAAAATCTATTAAGCTTAAGTTTTGATATTGGAGAATTAAGAGCTTTACGAATTGATTCGTGAGTATTAATTGCTAATTTAGTTTGCTGAGACTTTGCCCAAGTTGACAGTTGTATTTCTGGAATAGGCATAGTTCGTTTACTTCTGTATTTGATTTGAGAAAATTGTAACAAAACTTCTAGTGAATTGAAGCAGTTAAAATCGTGGAATAGTAGGTGCGGGTTCCAGTTCAAATTAAGACATCAAAATTAAATTAAATGAGCCTGTTCTGTTTCCCTACTTCTTACTTTCCACTTCTTTATTCAACTCCAGTGAGAATTGCTACTAAAATTTTTATTAAATCTTCTAATAGCTTACTAAAAGGAGTGTACTCCATATTATCTACTTTGAAAACTACTATCACTTCTATCGCCTATATCATTTAAAAAATTTTCTGGGAATCTTTTTTTTAAACTATTAATACTTTCCCCCTCAGAGATATCTATTGATGAGCTAGTTTGACCCTGACTAAAATTCTACTACCTGGTTAAATTCACGCTCATATATTTTTATATCTTCTACATATTTTCCCCCTGACCTACTTATAGCTTCTATTTCGATTTAATTTGTACATTTATAGTTACCGAAAAAATAAGGTTTAAAGCCTCTCCTTTCAAGGAGAAAAAAAGAAAAAAATTCCTTTTAGCCAATCCTCTTATTTTTAACAATTAATAATTATTAATTGTTAATTATTGAATTACACCTATATAGCAATTCCCAAGAAGCGTGAGGTACAAAATTCTAGGTTTTAGGGAACACT
>NZ_JBNHEQ010000184.1:0-30968 GCF_050016015.1 Dapis hubbardiae BLCC-M172 | reverse complement strand
GGAGATGGGGAGATGGGGAGATGGGGAGATGGGGAGATGGGGAGATGGGGAGATGTGGTGTGTTGGAGTATTTTTCAACCTTAGACCACCATTACAATGCACCAGCACCAAAAAAAGAATGATACAAAACGGAAAGCTCGAAATGTATACTTACAAAGAGATAATTCAATTGTATAAGCAACCTAATCTATATCATTTTCCCTCTTTTTTTTCTTCAATATTTATTCCCTCTGTCTTCTTCAGAGCCTATACTATTTGTAACAAACATTTATCAAATTGGGACAATAAATTTTCTGCAATTGTATAGATAAATAAGTGATCTAATATAATAGAAAAATTAGTTTGAGTAAATAGTTTTGTTTCTATCGAAGCTTATTAGAGCCAATTAGGGTTATTTTATACTCAAAGATAGACCTCCGCATATATTAGGAGTTACTCAAATAAGCTTAACAAAACAAGAAGTCAAAAACTGTTAATTGTCATAAATTATATAGAAACTGTAGAGCAATAAATTAATTA
The DNA here is from genome assembly GCF_050016015.1 of Dapis hubbardiae BLCC-M172. Classification (NCBI taxonomy): domain Bacteria; kingdom Bacillati; phylum Cyanobacteriota; class Cyanophyceae; order Oscillatoriales; family Microcoleaceae; genus Dapis; species Dapis hubbardiae. The sequence continues at coordinate 30,449 of NZ_JBNHEQ010000184.1, read as the reverse complement.
ATTTTTCCATGATTAAATTACCCAATTATCACATAAATCAACAAATTTATACAGGAACAAGAACTACGGTTTATCGTGGATTAAATACCATAAATCAACAACCAGTAGTTATCAAAGTTCTCAATAAAGAATACCCTACCTTTTCTGAATTATTACAATTTCGCCATCAATATACAATTACCAAAAATCTGAATTTATCGGGAATTATCAAACCCATATCCCTAGAAAAATATGGTAATAGTTATGCCCTAATCATGGAAGATATTGGAGCAATATCTCTCAAAACATACCTAAGCAATCAAAAACTGAACCTGCAAAAATTTCTGGAAATTGCTATTTCAATAGTTGAAATATTAGAAGATTTATACCATCATCAAATTATTCATAAAGATATTAAACCTTCTAATATTGTAATTAATCCAGAAACTGGAAATGTCAAATTAATAGACTTTAGTATTTCCACATTATTACCAAGAGAAACTCAAGAAATTATCAACCCCAATGTTCTGGAAGGCACATTAGCATATATGTCTCCAGAACAAACAGGCAGAATGAACCGAGGAATAGACTACCGAAGTGACTTTTATTCTTTAGGAATTACATTCTATGAAATACTCACAAATCAACTACCTTTCTCCTCAACTGACCCCATAGAATTAGTTTACTTTCATATTGCTAAAGAACCCACTCCACCTACCGAGATAAATACAGAAATACCTCTAATAGTAAATAATATTATTCTGAAAATGATAGCCAAAAATGCTGAAGAACGCTATCAGAATGTTTTAGGATTAAAACACGACTTAGAAATTTGTTTAAAATCTTGGCAAAAAACAGAAAAAATTCCTCTATTTGAGTTAGGAAACTGGGATATTTCTGACCGTTTTAGCATTCCCGAAAAACTCTATGGTCGCCAAAGAGAAGTTCAGAATTTATTAGATGCTTTTGAAAGAGTTGCTCAAGGTGGCAGTGAAATAATGTTAGTGGCTGGTTTTTCAGGAATAGGAAAAACAGCAGTAATTAACGAAGTTCATAAACCAATAGTTCGTCAACGAGGCTATTTTATTAAAGGAAAATTTGACCAATTTCAGCGCAATATCCCCTTTAGTGCTTTTGTACAAGCATTTCGCGATTTAATGGGAGAATTACTGAGTGAAACGGAAGCTCAATTACAGGAATGGAAGAGTAAAATTATCTCAGCATTAGGTGAAAATGGGCAAGTTATTATTGAAGTTATTCCTGAACTAGAAGATATTATTTCTCCTCAACCTGCGGTAGAAGAATTATCAGGAAGTGCTGCCGAAAATAGGTTTAATTTACTATTTTTAAAATTTATTAAAGTCTTTGCTACTCAAGAGCATCCGTTAGTAATTTTTTTGGATGATTTACAGTGGGCAGATACAGCTTCTTTAAAGTTGATGCAACTGTTGATGAGTGAAAAAAATAGTCAATATTTATTATTGTTAGGAGCTTATCGGGATAATGAAGTAAATCCCACTCATCCTTTGATATTAACATTAGAAGAAATCGTCAAAAAATCGGCAATTGTTAATACTATTACTTTAAAACCTCTGGAACTAATTTCTGATTTAAACCCCTTAATAGGAGATACGCTTCATTGTTCTCAAGAAATAGCATTTCCTTTGGCAGAGTTAGTATATCAAAAAACTCAAGGAAATCCTTTTTTTATTACTCAATTTATGAAAGCATTGTATCAAGAAGAATTAATTACGTTTAATTATGAAGTAGGTTATTGGGAATGCGATATTGCTCAGGTGAAGTTATTGTCTTTGACTGATGATGTGGTGGAGTTTATGGCAACTCGTCTGCAAAAGTTGTCATCTGCAACTCAAGAGGTAATGAAATTAGCAGCTTGTGTTGGCAATAAATTTGATTTAGAAACTTTAGCTATGATCTCGGAAAAATATGTTGAAGAAACAGCTAATAATTTGTGGGAAGCATTGCAAGAAGGGTTGGTTTTACCAGTGACAGAAGTATATAAGTTTTATAGTTCAGAAGAGTCAAGTACATTGGCAGCTTTTAAGGCAATGGAAACTGATGCTAATTATAAGTTTTTGCACGACCGGGTACAGCAAGCTGCTTATTTGTTAATACCAGAAGAGGAAAAACAAGCAACTCATTTAAAAATAGGACGATTATTATTAGAAAATATTCCAGAAATTGAAAGGCAAGAGAGAATTTTTGATATGGTGAATCAGTTAAATTATGGGGTGGATTTAATTGATAATATTAGGGAGCGGGAACAACTAGCGGAGTTAAATTTAATAGCAGGAAAGAAAGCTAAAGTTTCTACTGCTTATGATGCTACGGTTAATTATCTAAATACAGGTCTAGAATTATTAACAGTTAATAGTTGGGAAACGAATTATGAATTAACATTAGCTCTGTATATAGAAGCAACAGAAGTAAGGTATTTGATAGGTGATTATGAGCAGATGGAAAAGTTAGCTGAAGTTGTACAGGAACAAGCTAATAGTTTATTAGATAAAGTGCCAGTTTATATGACCAAAATTAAATCCGAATTTGCTCAACACCAAATTGTAAAAGGAATCGATCTAGCTATAATTGTAATTAAAGATTTAGGATTAAAATTATCCCCCAGCTCGGAAGAAGCAGACTTGTTTTCTGCTATTGAAGAACTCCAGTTATTTATGAGCGATCGCTCCACTGAAGAACTCAAACAACTTCCAGCAATGACAAATCCTGAAAAATTAGCTTTAATACAAATTCTAGGATTAATTGCACCAGCAGCTTTTGTTGTGGGTTCCCCCTTATGGGCGAGTATAATTTTTGGTATTGTAACTTTGTCCGTAAAATGGGGTAATACTCCTGTTTCCGCTTTGGGTTATAGTTCTTACGGAATCTTACTGTGGAGGAAGGGAGAAATTAAAGCAGCTTATGAATTATCAGAGGTAATATCTGGACTATTCGATCGCTTTGGAGGAGATACTCTCAGAGGAGTAACTGTAGCAAACCACCATTTGCGTCATTGGCAAGAACATTTAGTAAACACTTTACCCTTATTTCTGGAATGTTATTCTCTAGCTCTATCCAGGGGAGATTTTGAATTTGCTGGTTACAACATTTTTTTGCACTCTTTTCATTCCTATTGTGTAGGTTGGGAGTTAACAGAACTTTCTCAAAAGCTGAATAACGCTATTGATGCTGTTGTGAAAACTAAACAAGAAACTCCCCTTGCATGGTTGCAAATAACTCAACAGACTGTTTTGAACTTAAGCGATCGCTCAGAAAATCCCTGTATGTTAGTTGGTGAAGCTTTTGATGAAACAAAAACAGAACCTCAAGATCACGGACTGGTATATTTACATTTGCATAAGCTTTATCTATGTTATCTGTTTGGTGAGTATCAAGAATCTCTAAAATTTTGTCTAGGAGGACAAGAATATCTCCATCTGGTTACTTCTCACTATAGTCCGGTATTTTTCTATTTTTATGGTTCTTTAATTCGCCTTGCTCTCTACAATGAAGTTTCTCAGGAACAACAACAACAGTGGTTAGAAGAAATCACATCTAACCAGGAACAGATGAAAATCTGGGCGCACCATGCTCCTGTGAACTTTTTACATAAATTTCATCTCGTAGAAGCAGAAAAAAATCGGGTGCTTCGTAACTATGTAGAAGCAATAGAACTTTATGAACAAGCGATCGCCGGAGCTACAGAAAACGAATACATTCAAGAAGTTGGTCTTGCTAATGAACTTGCAGCTAAATTTTACCTAGAGTGGAATAAGGAAACTATTGCCCAAGCATATATGATCAAAGCTTACTACGCTTATGCTCAGTGGGGAGCAGTTGCCAAACTCAAACACTTGGAAAATTCCTACGGCGATATCCTCAAACCCTTACAGCAAGAAGAGCGTAATTTTACTCGTAGCTTAACTCAAGAAAGTGTTAGTTATACAAGCAGTGAGACTTCTCTAGTGCTTGACTTCAGGAGTGTGATGAAAGCAACTCAAGCTATTTCAGGAGAAATAAAACTAGAGAATTTACTCTCGGTTTTGATGCGAGTCACTCTGGAAAATGCTGCAGCTCAAAAAGGTTATCTTATCCTTTCTCAAGGAGAAAATTTAGTAATAGAAGCAAAAGCTATTCGTAATAGCAACCTTGATGAAGAATTACAACTAACAGCAAAACAGTCTCTTCCTATTAACTCGACCTCGGAGCTTCCTAATTCCCTAATTTATTATGTAGCGCGTACTCAACAAACTGTTGTATTTGATAGTGCCAAGAATGAAGCTAAGTTTGCTGCCGATCCTTACATTCAAAACTATCAACCCAAGAGTATTTTATGTATTCCTATTATTAATCGCCGTCAATTTATTGGGATATTATATTTAGAAAATAATCTCACAGTCGGAGCCTTTAATAGTCATCGACTAGAAGTATTAAAAGTTCTGACTACTCAAGCAGCTTTCTCCCTCGAAAATGCCCGGCTTTATGAAAACTTATCTACTGCTAAAAATCAACTAGAAGAATATAGTCATACCTTAGAGGATAAAGTTAAAAAACGCACAGAGGAATTAAACGAAAAAAATCTACGTTTATCTCAAACTATCAAGGAACTAAAAAACACTCAAGCTCAATTAATTCAAACAGAAAAAATGTCTAGTTTAGGGCAAATGGTAGCAGGAATTGCTCACGAAATTAATAATCCTACAAGTTTCATCTATGGCAATATTAACTATGCCACCCAATATAGCGAAGATTTACTTAATTTAATCAATCTTTATCAACAGGAATATCCTAATCCTACAGCAAAAATAGAAGAAATGATGGAAGAAATTGAGTTAGATTTTTTAACTGAAGATTTTGAAAAATTACTAAATTCTATCAAAGTAGGAGCTGAAAGAATTCAACAAATTGTGCTATCTCTACGCAATTTTTCCAGATTAGATGAATCAGATATGAAACCTGTAAATATCCATGATGGAATTGATAGCACTTTACTTATTTTACAAAATAAACTCAACCGTGTGAGAGGAAAGTCAGAAACTAAAGTAGTTAAAAAATATGGAGAACTACCAGTGGTTAACTGTTACCCTTCACAACTAAACCAAGTATTTATGAATATTCTGAGTAATAGTATTGATGCTTTAGAAGATATGAAAAAAAATCCTGGTGAATCAAACCAGGAACCTACTATTACTATTACTACGGAAAGAACCACATCTCAGACTATAAAAATCAAAATTGCTAACAATGGCACAAGTATTAGTCGAGAAAATCAAAAGAAGATATTTGACCCATTTTTTACTACTAAACCAGTGGGTTCTGGTACGGGTTTAGGCTTGTCAATTAGCTATTCAATTATTGTTGAAAAACACAAGGGTAAACTGAGTTGTAATTCTTCACCAGGGGAAGGGGTAGAATTTGTGATTGAGATTCCATTGTGAGGGAGAGTGGGGGAGTAAGGGAGTAGGGGAGTAAGGGAGTAAGGGAGTAAGGGAGTAGGGGAGTAAGGGAGTAAGGGAGTAAGGGAGAATTTTTTTGCCCTTGTCACCCCTGAGTTTTAACTTTCTAAGTTTAGGTTAAAAGGCGTTGCTGTCGTGCGGAATATAGGCTAAAACTATAATTCCAATGGACAAATAAAATATATACATAATTTCTCCCAAACTCCCCACACTCTCCACACTCACTTCATCCCGCACTCTATGCAACGCCCAGGTTTAAAACCTCTAAAATCTTACTTTTAACTTTCTAATGAGTCTCTCCCCTAAAACCTGAACATTGGGTTCAAGCATCATAGTAATATGATCCCCAGGAACAGTCTCAACTTCCACAGAACGTTGAGAAAGTTGCTCCCAACCCAAATATGAGTTCTTTTGCAGTTGGTTGCGAATAGCATCAGTCAGACCAAGAGGAGTATTCCAAACACGAACATCACTACTACGGAAAAGAGCAATAGGAGTCGGATAAAGTTTCTCTGGGTGATAATTACCCATAGCATAAATACTAGCTTTTAAAACTTTGACAAAACCATGTACTTGTCTTTTTGCTGCCTCAGAAGGACGCACATGAAGCTTTTTCACTAATCTTTCCGTCACATAATTTAATTGCTCATCAGGAGAGAAAACCTTCAGATCGTCGTAGGATATCTCTAAATTTTCCTTTAAAAAGTATTCAAATAACTTTACAACCTGACTCATGTATTTAGTATCATCCCAACCCGCAATAATGAAACTACTAAATATAGGAGCTGGAATATCAAAAACAGCAAGTAAACCAATTTCATCTCCCTGTTTTTGTAACTGTTGGGATATTTCAAAAGCTACTTGCCCACCGAAAGAATGACCCCCCAAAAAATAAGGACCTTTGGGTTGAATATTTTTTAATGCGTCGATATAGTCAGCAGCGATCGCCTGTACATTTGTGTGAGGTTCTGCTTTATCGTCCATTCCTCGTGCTTGTAGTCCGTAAAATGGTTGGTCTTGACCGAGATGAAAAGCTAGAGAGTGCAGATAAAATGCAGTTCCTACACCCCCAGGAATACAGAAAAAAGGAGGTTTAGAACCCTTCGGTTGAATGGCTATTACTGGGGAAGCAAAACCAGAATCTAAATTTTCATCTGCAACTAACCCAATATCATAATTTGTAGCAGGTTCTGGGGAAAGGACTTCTGTTGCCAAATAATTAGCTAGAGCTGCAACTGTGGGATACTCAAAAATTAGTGTTGCCTTAAAAGAAGTTCCCAAACTATCTTGGAGAATATCGCTTAACTCAACAGTCGTCAAAGAATCTAATCCCATGCTAGTTAAAGGTTGTTCCCAGTCTAATTGAGATGGGTTTACTTGGAGAATATTTGAGATTAAAATCTGAAGATGGGATATTAGTAATTCCTCACGTTTTTCGGGTGGGGTAGACAAAAGTGTTTTTCTATCCAAGAAAGTTTGCTTTTCCTTTTCTAGTAAATCAAAATCTTGGAAAATGCTACTACCGACAACATCAAGACTTCCTTCTAGAAAACCTGCTTTGCTAGCATGACGCTGAATTTTATTACTAGAAGTTTTCGGGATAGTTCCTGTTTTCAGTAATGATACCCCATAAACTTGTAACTGATGCTGTTGGGATACAGCTTGACGGATAGCATTAACAACCTCATCTACATCCAATTGCTCTAAGTAACTTTCCTGAACCTCCTGAACAATAACCAGTCTTTCCTCACTTTCCACTTCTACAGAAAACGCTGCACCACAACTAGGTCGTAAAGCTTGATGACTCCTATCTACTGTTAACTCAATATCCTGGGGATAATGGTTGCTACCTCGGATAATAATTAAATCTTTGAGACGACCAGTGACAAACAATTCATGATCAAGCAAAAATCCTAAGTCACCAGTTCTGAGAAACGGACCTTCCTGTGTATCTTTTAAATAACCTTGAAAAGTTTCTGCGGTTGCTTCTGGTTTATTCCAATAACCTTGAGCAACACTGGGACTAGAAACCCAAATTTCTCCTACTTGGTTGCTCGAACATTCGGTTAAAGTTTCCGGGTTAACAATGATGATTTTTTCATCTGAACCAGCACGACCGCAACTAACAATTTTTTGCGTACTTTCGCTCTCATCAGTTGCTACTCTAATCTGATTTTTAGTAAATTCAGCTTTGTCAATATTCAGGATAACTGGGGTTTCTGCTTTTATTCCTAAAGTCATACTAACGACGCTTTCTGCCATCCCATAACCTACGGTAAAAGCTTCCCGACGAAAGCCATAGGGTCCAAAAGTGGAGGCAAACCGCTCAATAGTTTCTGCTCGAACAGGTTCAGCACCGCTAGCAGCTAACTCCCAACTACTGAGGTCAAGTGTTTCCCGTTCTTCAGGGGTTGTTTGGAAACAAACTAAGTCATAAGCAAAGTTAGGAGCTAAACTTTGAGTGGCTTTGTAACGAGAAATAGCCATTAACCAACGCAATGGTTTTTGCAGAAAATCCAATGGTGACATAATTTTAACAGGGAAATTAACGTAGAGAGGTTGTAGAACTCCGACCAACAACCCTGTATTGTGACCAAAGGGCAACCAAGTCACTGTATGACTTTTAGGTGTAGTCCCAGACTGCTCATAACCCATAGCTAAATTGTGCAGAATATTCTTGTGACTTATCATTACCCCTTTGGGTTTTCCAGTCGAACCAGAAGTGTATTGCAGAAAAGCGAGGGTATCACTGTTGATATTAGGTTCTTGCCATTGCGACTCCAGGTTTTGAGCAATAATGTTGTTGGCATCTAGCAACTGCATTTTTGCTAATATAGAATTTTCACCAAAGCGACCTTTTAAGTAAGCTAACAGAGGTGTAGTGGTAAGGGCAAACTTTACTTGAGCATCTGTTGCAATTGATTCTAATCTTGAGAGAGACTGGTTAGGCCGAGGTGGATAGGCAGGTATAGCGATCGCTCCCGCATACAAACAGCCAAAAAATCCGGCCATAAATTCTAGTCCAGGGGGGTACAATAGTAAGACTCTTTCACCTTTAGCATCTAGGGACTGGAGATTGGCTGCTATGGCCTTGGCCTGTTGTTCTAATATTTCATAGGTCAGACTATTGCTTTCTGTTTCACCATCTTGGAGAAAAGTATAGGTTTGTTGCTGTGGTTGATTTATCGTTCTATGGTGTAGGAGGTCTATTAAAGTGTTAAATTGCATAATTAAAAAGCTAAAAATCCTTATTTTGTAATTTCAGGGTGAATACCTCTGTCATGTTTTTCAATGTCGTAAATAGTTTAACATGAATATGTATTTGTTTAAAGTCTAAAGTAATATTTTTTTTTAGAGATATATAGTTAGTAAAAATTGCTAATTCAATTTTGAAGGGCGATCGCGAACCTAAAGGAACAACTTATGCTAGATTAGGATTTAGGATTATTAATTATTAGACATTAGGAGGTTGATTATGACTATAAAAAAAATGACTTTTTCTAATAATTTAGAGTGTTACTATATTAGTAGTCAGGAGGAAACTGAATTTATTTTTTCAGAAATATTTACTGAACAGCAATATCTTCAACATGGCATTGTTATCAATGAAGGAGACTGTATTTTTGATGTAGGTGCAAATATTGGACTGTTTCCTATATTTTTAAACCAATTGTTTCATTCTCTGAAAATTTATTGTTTTGAACCTATTCAACCAATTTTTGAAGTATTATCAGAGAACATTCACTTACATTCAATGAAAAATGTAATTTTATTTAATTATGGCATAAGTTCTGAAAATCAGGATGAAGTTATCTTTACTTTTTACCCCAATCTGGCAGGTAATTCAACAGCAAAACCTCTCGAAAAATTAGAACAACGAGATGGGATGGAATCTTTATTTAGTCAAGAGCAGGTAGATTATTTTTATCAAAATCAAGAAGTTCGGGGTGAACTGAGAACTTTATCTTCAGTTATTAATGAATTAGAAATTAAGACCATAGACTTATTGAAAATAGATGTAGAAGGCTTGGAATATGAAGTTTTACAAGGGATAGAAGAAAACGATTGGATGAAAATTAAGCAAATTGTCGCTGAAGTTCATAATACAGAAGGAAGACTAGAGAAAGTAGAGAAAATGCTAATTGCCAATGGATTCGAGATAACAATTGAAAAGAATAATCTTTTGTCTGATAGGTTCAACAACTTGAATTTATACGCTATTCGCCGATAAACTTAAGGTAAGTTTTTACCTGATTAATTATTCTTAAATAGAGCTTGCTAAATCAATAAAGAATTTAGCAAATCCTATTTAAAAGTTTTTGTTTGTAGTAGGGCTTGAGCAACATCTATAGTTATTGCTCAAGCCCTACTACGAGCTTTAATTATAACTATTCAACCGGACATGATATCAGAGCTTTAATTATAATAACTATGTAACTAAACATGATATTAATTCTTGTAGTAAAGGCAGGATTATGTTTAGATTTCCTCTCAAATATATAGGACAGATAGCACCAAAATGAGTCATAAGAAATTTTTTCTTACTTAATATTTTCTGCTAAGACTGGTTTTCCTGTTAATACTGCCCGTTCAATAATATCAGCAGCACGAGTTACTCCACCCGATCGCTTAATTGCTTCCTGTAGTCTCAAAGCATTTTCTTTATATGACGGTTGTGTTAGTACCTGAGAAATTGCTTTTCTTAATCGAGGTACAGTCAAACGCTTCAGTGGTATAGCTTCCCCAGCTCCAGTCCAAGCTATTCGTGCTGCTACTCCCGGTTGGTCGAGGGCAATAGGAATAGCAACCATTGATACTGCATTGTTTAAACATTCTAGAGTAGTGTTGAGACCTGCATGAGTAATAGTCAGAGTAACTTTTTGCAGCAGTTCTAACTGGGGTGCATATTTGACAACTAAAGGATTTCCGGGTAAGTTCAGTAGAGATTCTGGAGTTGCCGAACCCCCCTGAGAAATAACTAACTGAGCATCCAACCCTTCACAAGCTGCTGCAATTTTATAAAAAACATCAACTAAACGATTTTGTAAGGTTCCCAGAGAAGCATAAATCAAAGGTTTCCCAGTCAACTTATCCCAAGGGAAGGGAACAGTTTCTCTAGTACCTGAATAATGATAAGTTCCTGTGAAATGAAACCACTCCGGCAAATTTTCCCTGGGAAATTCTAACTCAGCAGGTTGTTGACTAATTTGAGCTAATTGGGAATATACATCATTAGGATGAGAATACAAAGGTAAATTCCATTGGTGACGGTACTCAGCTATCAAATCTCTAACAGGTTGTCTGAGGCGTCCAGACCAAGTGTAAGCACATTGGTTACGAAGTTTTCCCCACCAAGCAGGGTTATATTCCCAACTGGTAAAGTGAGGTGGAACCGCAGGATCTTGATGAAATACTACTGCACTACAGATGGTCACAAAAGGAATTTCCAAAATATCGGCGATCGTTCCTCCGGCAATTGAAATTGAGTCAACTAGCAAAGCATCTATACCAGCATTTTTGATAAGTTGTGGAGCATCCCTAAGTAAAACATTCGCCCCATTTTTTTTGAGCTTAATACCATAACGCAAAGCGGCTATTCCACTGAGTTGACTCAAACGATGCAAAGATTTTTTCATCGCCTCTGGAGAAAGCTCTTCTTTCCCATAGCCAAGAAATTCCAATCCTGCTGCCAGTACCTTGTCTTCATAACCAACTATTCCAATAAAGGTGACGCGATGACCGCGCCTTTTTAATTCTTGTGCCAAAGGTAGCATTGTGTTTAGATGTCCTGTAAATTGTGTAGGACAGATAGCACCAAAATGAGCCATAATAAGTTTTTTCTTAGTTATATAGTTCCTGTTAAGACTGGTTTCCCTGTAGATACGGCCCGTTCAATAATATCAGCAGCACGAGTTACTCCACCCGCTCGCTTAATTGCTTCCTGTAGTCTCAAAGCATTTTGTTTATATGATGGTTTTGTCAGCACTTGGGAAATTGCTTTTCTTAATCGAGGTACAGTCAAACGCTTCAATGGTATAGTCTCCCCTGCTCCACTCCAAGCTATTCGTGCTGCTATTCCTGGTTGCTCGAAAGCAATAGGAATAGCAACCATTGGTACTGCATTGTTTAAACATTCTAGAGTTGTGTTCATACCTGCATGAGTAATAGTCAGAGTAACTTTTTGCAGTAGTTCTAACTGGGGTGCATATTCAACAACTAGGGGATTTCCCGGTAAGTTGGGTAGAGATTCTGGAGTAGCTGAACCCCCCAGAGAAATAACTAACTGAGCATCCAACCCTTCACAAGCTGTAGCAATTTTATCAAAGACATCAACCTGGGAATTGACTAAAGTTCCCAGAGAAGCATAAATCAAAGGTTTCCCAGTCAACTTATCCCAAGGGAAGGGAACAGGTTTTCTAGTACCTGAATAATGAAATGGTCCCGTAAAATGAAACCACTCCGGCAAATTTTCCCTGGGAAATTCTAACTCAGGGGGTTGATGAGTAATTTGAGCCAATTGAGAATAAGCATCATTGGGATGAGAGTATAATGGCAAATTCCATTGGCGACGATACTCAACCACCACATCTATCATCGGTTTTGTCACCCGTCCATAAAAAGCATAACCAACTTGGTTGCGCAATTTCCCCCACCAGGTGGGGTTATATTTCCAGTTGGTGTATTTAGGGGGCACACTATGACTTGGATGAGATATCAATGAACTACAAATAGTGATCAAGGGAATGTCCAGAAGGTCGGCGATCGTTCCCCCTCCTACTGAAACTTGGTCAACGAGCAAAGCATCTACACCAGCATTTTTGATTGATTCTAGACCATCCCGAAGCAAAGCATTTGCCTCTTTTTTCAATAGGTTAACCACATAGCTATAGGCGGCTAATCCACTGAGTTTACTCAGATAATTTAAAGCTTCTGTCATTGCCCCTTGAGGAAACTCTTCTTTACCAAAAGTAAGAAATTCTAATCCTGCTACTGTCTTAGCTTCAGCATCAATTATTCCAATCAGAGTGACGCGATGACCACGCCTTTTTAATTCTTGTGCCAAAGGTAGCATTGTGTTTAGATGTCCTGTAAAATATGCAGGACAGATAGCACCAAAATGAGCCATAATTAGTTTTTTCCTAGTTATATAGTTCCTGTTAAGACTGGTTTCCCTGTAGATACGGCCCGTTCAATAATATCAGCAGCACGAGTTACTCCACCCGCTCGCTTAATTGCTTCCTGTAGTCTCAAAGCATTTTGTTTATATGATGGTTTTGTCAGCACTTGGGAAATTGCTTTTCTTAATCGAGGTACAGTCAAACGCTTCAATGGTATAGTCTCCCCTGCTCCACTCCAAGCTATTCGTGCTGCTATTCCTGGTTGCTCGAAAGCAATAGGAATAGCAACCATTGGTACTGCATTGTTTAAACATTCTAGAGTTGTGTTTATACCTGCATGAGTAATAGTTAGAGTAACTTTTTGCAGTAGTTCTAACTGGGGTGCATATTTGACAACTAGGGGATTTCCAGGTAAGTTGGGTAAAGATTCTGGAGTGGCCGAACCTCCCAGAGAAATAACTAACTGCGCATCTAATCCCTCACAAGCTGCTGCAATTTTCTCAAAGACATCAACAAAACGATTGACTAAGCTTCCCAGAGAAGCATAAATTAAAGGTTTCCCAGTCAACTTATCCCAAGGGAAGGGAACAGGTTCTCTAGTACCTGAATAATGATAAGGTCCAGTAAAATGAAAGAACTCAGGCAAATTTTCTCTGGGAAATTCCAACTCAGCAGGTTGTTGACTAATTTCAGCCAGTTGATAATTAGGATTATCAGGCTGTGGTTGCAAGGGTAAATTCCATTGAGTACGATATTTAATCACCACATCTATCAAAGGTTGAGTCCAGCGTCTAGATCTACGGTACTCAAATTTATTACGTAGTTTTGCGCACCAGATAGGGTTATATTTCCAGTTAGTGAAAATAGGAGGAATATTATTCTCTTGATGAGATACCACTATATTATGAATAGTGATAAAAGGAATTTCGAGAAGCTCGGCGATCGCTACCCCTCCTGTTGAAACTGAGTCAATCAGTAAAGCATCAATGCCAGCATCTTTGATCAGTTGTGGAGTATCCTGAAGCAAAGCGTTTGCCTCTTTTTTTAAAATTGTAACTATAATATAGCGGAAAGCAGGTATCCCGCTGAGTTTACTCAGATGATGCAAATACTCTGTCATTGCCCCTTCAGGAAATTCTTCTTTGCCATAGCCAAGATATTCTAATCCTGCTTCTAGTACCTTGGCTTCATAACCAACTATTCCAATAAAGGTGACGCGATGACCCCGCCTTTTTAATTCTTGGGCTAAAGGCAGCATTGGGTTTAGATGTCCTGTAAATTGTGTAGGACAGATAGCACCAAAATGAGTCATAATAAGTTTTTTCCTAGTTTTTTAATTTTCCTGTACAATCATACTCTCAAGCATTACGAAAATCAATAATTGTCTGCCGATACACTTCTGGCATCCCTGTGTCAAAACATTGCCCTTTAACCAAATACCCAGTCATTCCTTCTGTCTTTTGCAATTTATCCAAACAAGATGTCAGTTGAAATTCTCCTTTTTCCCTAGTATTTTGTTTAATGTTTTCTTCTAGATAATCAAATATTTTTGCTGTTAAGACATACATCCCAAAAACTCCTAAAAATTCATCTTCTTTCATCCCTGGTACATGAAGTTTTTCTCTAGCATAATTTAGGTCTGGTTTTTCATAAATTGTATCTATATTAATTAGACCGTCTGCAACTAAATTTCCACTAATACAACCATAATGATGTATTTCTATTCCAGGGATAATTCTCACGCCAATTACACTTTTATTCGTCTGTTGGTAGACTTGTAAAATTTGATTTGTACAAGATTGTTTTACCTCAGAAGCATAAATATGGTCTCCCAGTAATAGCAAAAAAGGTTCATCTCCCACCCACTCTTTAGCACAAAAAACGGCATGACCATAACCAGCTTGTTCAGATTGAGTTAAGAGAGTAATTTTATTACCTAAATTTTGTAAATATTCACAATATTCTTGTTTTTCCGGAGACAGCTTTTGATAATAACTGGGGAGAGCTTGGAAAAAATCTGTAAATACTGGGATATCGCTTTTTTGTACAACTATTCCAACTTCCTCTATTCCACCATTTATTGCTTCTTCAGCAATTATTTGAATTATTGGTTTAGCTCTGCCGTCTTTGTCTATTATGGGAAATAGTTCTTTTTTCACAACTTTACTGGCTGGAAACATCCGTGTACCAAAACCTGCTGCTGGAATTAGTGCTTTTTTAACTTTTGCAATTGATCCTGTCATATCTTTTAGATTTTTGGGTTAACTAATAAAAAAATAAGTGTTTTGCTAGTTTTTACCGTTGTATCAATTTAATTTTTAATCAGCAGGAAGCGATAAAAATTTTAACTTCCATCATAATATAGATACTATAAATATTTTTGAAATTGGATAATATCATCAATCGTTTACTAAGTCAATATTTTTCTTTTGATTTGTATATCGGAATCTGCTTTTGAAGATTGATTAGATTATAAATATTTATTGTTGGAGTGGGAACAAATACTTTTATATTGCGTCAATCTGTGATTTTACTTGATAAATTTAGAACGGAAAAATTATTACATCAGACTAACTTAAGGATTTTAAGAGCTTTAAGGGTTTTAACTCATAAGGATTCAGGGTAATTGTAATAGAAAAGTATTAACTCTAATAAATAAAGTTGTCATTTTTAACTGCAATGGGTAAGATGATATAGGGAAATAAATTTAAGGGTGCATTGGAACAGAGAAAAATTGGAACATTCTCTAGATATTTATAATTATGTTTATACGAAATGTCATTGATAAAAACAGTAATATCTAGAAATTTTGCTAGCTCTGAGGCAAGAAAATAAAAGTAAATATGCCAAATAACATTGGTCTAATCTTGACTAATAATTTTTTTTGTCAAGAATTAGCTTGCTGTGAGAAATTTCCAAATTTGCATTGATTTTAGTAAGGAGAAAAAACAAATGGCTGACTTCTTTGGTTCAAACGGAACAGATAACATCAAAGGTACAGACGAAAATGATGTTATCCGTGGTTTCGGAGATGAGGATAAGATTGATGGTAAAGATGGTGATGACTTGATTGATGGTGGATCAGATGATGATGACCTAAAAGGGGATGACGGAGATGATACCATACTTGGTGGTGATGGTGATGATAAAATCAAGGGTGAGGATGATAATGACTTAATTTTCGGTCAAGAAGGTGATGATGATATTAAAGGTGGGAAGGATGAGGATACTATTTCTGGTGGTAGTGGTGATGATAAAATCAAGGGTGATGACGGTAATGACTTGATTTTTGGTGATGATGGTGATGATACTCTCGAAGGTAAGAAAGGAAATGATACTCTTGTTGGAGGTTTAGGTGATGATAAACTCCGTGGAAATTCGGGCGAAGACATCTTTGTTTATACAGCTATTGGTGAAGGTATAGATGAAATTAGCGATCTAGAAGCTGACGATGATACCATTGGTCTTCTTGCAGAAGTATTTGACCCCAATAACACTCAAGTCATAAATTTTGTTACATCTACTAATGTTGATAGTGAAGATGTAGCTACTTTACTGGGGGATTCAAATTTCTTAAATAGTCTCAACATAGATGCAAACTTCCCGACTATTATCTTTTTTGATGAAGACGACAATGGTAAAAAAGGTACAATAGCTTATTCCCGAGATAATGAAACTGATATTTTGGCCAGAGTCTCAGTCAAAAAAGGAGAATTAAGTGCTGATAATTTTGAGTATGTAACAGATGAAACAGTTGAACTTCCTGAATTCAATGATGATGGTGGTACTGGAATTGATTTTAGTGATGGAGGAGTTATCAGTGTTGAATTATCTGCACTGGAATTGCTAGACATTGATCTAGAAGATATTGAAATATCAATAACTGATGGAAATACTATAGACCTTAATGCTAATTTATTCGTTATTTCACAACAAATAACTGATATTACAGCACTACAACAACTGTTAGTAGATATTGAATTTAGCAGCACAGCTTTATTTTTATTCAATACAGCAGAGAACACATTTTTAGCATCTCTTGATGGTAGTGAAATTGAGATTATTGGTGAGTACGAAACGGTATCTAATCTCGAAGCATTTACCATTGAAAATCTGAATATTAGTACAAATGACTTCATTAGTAATCAAAATCAAGTATCAATTAGTGTATCTGTACTCCAACAATTAGGAGTGACTTTAGAGTCTCTAACCAGTGTTGTTATAGGTACTAATGATGTCACCCCGGTAACAGAAAAATTACTACTTTTTTCAGCAGAAGAATTCGACACCGTAGAAGCTTTTGCTCAAAGATTAAGCATTTTTGCTGGTAATAATGCTGTTCTAGCTGTTGCCAACATTGATGGGCAAACTGTTTTACTATTCTCAGATGGTAGTCAAGAAGGAATTAGTATTATTGAAGAATTCGATGGAATTCTATCTAATATAGAATCATTTAGTAGTGCTAACCTGCGTTTCTTCAATAAAATCCGAATAACAGCTGATAATAATACTATTTCTGCTACAGATAATCCTGATGAATTCTTCATTCCTGAAACAATTGCAGGGGGATTTACAATTGAAAATTTTGACCATGATACAGACATTATTAAATTACAGTCAGAAGATTTTGGTAATCTGAGAAATGAAGATTTAACCAGAGCATTAGTTTCAGTATTTACAAATGCTGAAGAGGTAGAAGATGCTAATTTTATAATTATGGATCAAGTATTTGATTCTGTAGAAGTAGTCGAAGTACGATTAAGTGAGTTGGGTGTAACTGACTCTGTTTTCTTGACTTACACCGATGAATCAGATAATACTGTTTTAGCTTTTTCACGAGAAGGTACAGTTGAAGTTATTGCTAACTTTGCTACTGATGTAGAAACAGATGTGGAAATTGATACAGATAATATCTTGATCATAGGTGGGGATGATAACGACGATGATGATGAGGACGATGATAATGAGGGGGATGATGATGGCGACCTAATAGAAATTAATGCTAGCATCTTACAATCATTAGAGGTCACAGCAGAAACGTTTACCAGTGTCAACATTACTGCTGATATTACCCAAGAAGTGCAACAAAGTTTCTTGATTTTTGAAGAAGAGACTTTTGCGAGTTTAGAAATTCTGCAACAACGACTAGCAGTGCTGGTAGGTCAACGTTCGGTTTTAATACTCGCTGAAATTGAAGGTACGACTGAGTTAGTATTTTTCGATGGTACTGACTTTGAGGTAGTTACAGAAATAGAGATAGAAAATATTAGTGATTTCTCTATTGAGAGCTTAGACTTGTTCACACCATTTGATATCGCAGCAGAACAAAAGCTAGAAATTGATATTGATATACTAACAGATATTAATGTCACATTAGAAAATTTCACGAAAATCAATATTGCAGCTAACTTTAACCAAGAAGTTGAAGAAAGTTTCTTGATTTTTAACGGAGAAAGTTTTGCAAGTCTAGAAGTGCTACAAGAACGTCTGGTAGGTTTGGTAGGCGATCGTTCAGTTCTGATATTAGCAAATATCGAAGGTCGTACTCAGTTAGTATTGTTCGATGGTACTGAGTCTGAGTTTCAAGTAGTAGAAGACTTTCAAGTACAGTTGGAGAATATTAGTGATTTTGATGTTGAGAACTTAGAGTTTGAGGACTTTGAGGACGATGACGATGATGAGGACGATGATGATGATGATGACGACGATGATGATGACGACGACGATGACGATGGAATAGAAATTGATGCCAACCTCTTAGAATCATTAGGTGTCACAGCAGACACTTTTACTAGCTTCAATGTTACTGCCAACTTTAACCAAGAAGTTCAACAAAGTTTCTTGATTTTTGAGTCAGAAACTTTTGCTAGTTTAGAAATTCTGCAACAACGACTGGCAGTGCTAGTAGGTCAACGTCCGGTTCTACTATTAGCTGAAATTGAAGGTACGACTGAGTTAGTATTTTTCGATGGTACTGACTTTGAGGTAGTTACAGAAATAGAGATAGAAAATATTAGTGATTTCTCTATTGAGAGCTTAGACTTGTTCACACCATTTGATATCGCAGCAGAACAAAAGCTAGAAATTGATATTGATATACTAACAGATATTAATGTCACATTAGAAAATTTCACGAAAATCAATATTGCAGCTAACTTTAACCAAGAAGTTGAAGAAAGTTTCTTGATTTTTAACGGAGAAAGTTTTGCAAGTCTAGAAGTGCTACAAGAACGTCTGGTAGGTTTGGTAGGCGATCGTTCAGTTCTGATATTAGCAAATATCGAAGGTCGTACTCAGTTAGTATTGTTCGATGGTACTGAGTCTGAGTTTCAAGTAGTAGAAGACTTTCAAGTAGAGTTGGAGAATATTAGTGATTTTGATGTTGAGAACTTAGAGTTTGAGGACGATGACGATGACGACGATGACGATGATGACGATGACGACGATGACGACGATGACGACGATGACGACGATGACGATGACGACGATGACGATGATGACGATGATGATGACGATGATGACTTTGATGTTACAGTAGATCAGTTAGAAATTAGTGCTGAGATACTACAGTCACTAGATGTCACAATAGAAAATTTCACCAGTATCAATGTCACTGCTAATTTGACTCAACCAGTTGAACAAACTTTCTTGCTTTTCCAGGAAGAGTCTTTTACCAGTTTAGAAATTCTGGAAGAACGTCTGGCAGAACTTGTGGTAGATCGTTCAGCTCTCATATTAGTTAATATCGAAGGTAGCACTCAGTTAATTTTCTTCGATGGCAGCGAGGTTGATATCATTGAAGACTTGGAAGTAGAACTAGAAGATATTAGTCAGTTTACTTTTGAGAACAATTTACAGTTTACCAACACCGTCAATATTACGAACCAAACAGAAGTGACTGCTACTGTTGGTGTAGTGGATCAGTTTGTATTCAACTCCCTGACAGAAACTGGGGTGACAATTACAAACTATAGTGAGGAAGACATTTTTGAATGTGATTCTCAAATCTTTGGAGGAATCACAAATGACACCCTACAAGAATTGACTGTCACCGAAACGGCAACTTCAATAGGAACTGCCAATTTCCTATCATTCGAGGCTAGTTTCACACAACAGCAATTACTTGCGCGGTTGCAAGCTTTACAGGTTGGTGATATTCCCAGGTTACTTTTATACGAGAATCAACAACAGCAAACTGTAGTAGGTTACTGGACAGGTACAGAAATTAATATTTTAGCTAATCTGGAAGCTAATGTTAGTGTTACCTCAGAGAACTTTGTTTTTGTCAATGAAGAGATAGATGAACCACAAGATCCTCCAGCACAAGATCCTCCAGCACAAGATCCTCCAGCACAAGATCCTCCAGCGCAAGATCCTCCAGCGCAAGATCCTCAACCAGATGTCAATGTTGTCATCAGTAACTCAAATACAATTGTAGTTAACAGTGAAGTTGAAAATGTAATTCAATTCAATTCCTTAGAACAAATTGGTGGTACGATAGTTGGATTTAGTGAGTCTGACTCCTTCAACTTCAATTCATCACTATTCGGTGGTTTTAGCAATTCAACATTCAGTAGTACAATTATTAGTGAGTCAAGCACCAATGTTGATATCCAGAACCAAACTTTACTGGTTGTTCAACAACAGATTAACTCAATACAAGAAGTACAAGCACTGCTAGGTAGTTTACAAGCAAATAACCCAGTATTTGTTCAATACACTAATTCATCAGGTAATACTGTACTAGCATTTGCAGAAAGTAGCACTCAAGTAGAAGTTGTTAGTCAGTTTGCGTCTGAAGTCTCGCTAACTCAGGCTAACTTTAACTTTACTGAAGTAACCACGGCAAGTGCAGCCACAGAAGTTACTGCTACTACTGGTTTAGTGGATACGATTTTCTTTGATTCATTGAGTGAAGCGATCGCTATTAACAACTTTGAAGCAACAGATGTACTTCAGTTCCAAAGAGGAATATTTGCAAACTTCCAAAACGGTAGCTTCGCTCAGGTTACTGTAGATGCTTCAACTGTAAATGTTGCTAGTAACATAGGTCTAATTGACTTAACTGAAGAATTTGCTTCCCTCACAGAAGTAGAAACACGCTTACAGCAACTTAGTGTTAATAGTAATGGTACTTTTGCCACGTATGTTAATGCACAAAATCAAACTGTGCTGACTTTCTTCCAAGGAGACAGTTTAGAAATAGTCGCCACCTTTGATACAGAAATCAACCTAGATGTGAGTAACTTTACTTTTGTTGGTATCGCAGGCGGAGATACAGACGACTTGATTGTAGGTGACTCAAATCCAAATGTTCTCAATGGTTTTGGTGGAGACGATACTATACAAGGTTTTGGTGGAAATGATACTATCCGTGGTGGTGACGACGAAGATTTGATTTACGGCAACCGTGGTAACGATCGCCTAGTTGGCAATGCTGGTGATGATACTATTCTCGGTGGTTTAGAGAACGACTTGATGCGTGGTGGAAGTGGCAACGACTTGATGAGAGGAGGGCGTGGTTTTGACCGTCTCTTAGGCGGACCGGGTAACGATCAGCTATTTGGGAATCCCGGTCGCGATCGCCTCAATGGTGGTCCAGGTAATGATATACTCACAGGTGGTGTCAGTATTGACCGCTTTATCTTTGCTACTAATGACGAGTTTGATGAATCAGATGTAGGTACAGATGAAATCACCGACTTTGTTGTAGGGCAAGATATTATTCTGTTGGATAAAAACACTTTTACCGCACTTACCAGTATTCAAGGTGATGGGTTCAGTGTTGCAACAGAATTTGACATAGTTACTACTAATGCAGCGGCAGAAACTTCTAGTGCGTTTATTGTCTACAACAGTGAAAATGGTAACTTGTTCTATAATGCTAATGGCAGTGCTGCTGGTTTAGGTGATGGTGCTAATTTTGCAACCTTAACTAATAACGCACAAATTAGTGCTGATGATTTCTTCCTGCGTTAACTAGCTATCAGCTTTTAGCTCTAGGTTAAAATTACCTATAGTAGGGACGATACATGGATCGTCCCTACTGTGTTTTAGGTCATTAATCTCGAAAGGCTGTATGATACCATGTCCGTTTGTATCGTTTGTGTAAAAGCCGTGGAAATATCTACCATTAGTAAGATTTTTCCTTTTCTTAAACCTTCTTCCTTCTTCCTTCTTCCTTCTTCCTTCTTCCTTACCTTTCCCATACAAGACCGATGCTACCGGACATGATATGATATCAAATCCTTGGCTTGGGAGTAATATAATTCTGTCGTCCTCATACAATGGTTAGGGGCGAATGCCATTCGCCCCTACCATAAGGACTCTTATCTTTAAAATACTGAATAACACCGATGCTACCGAATTTGATATGATGAAGAAACTGTGGTTAATTTGGGTGTTTATGACTAGAAAACGTTTAATTATTGAAATGGGAATGGGTGTAGATCAACATGGCCAGGAGCCAACAGTAGCAGCAGCTAGAGCTGTCA
Organism: Dapis hubbardiae BLCC-M172; assembly: GCF_050016015.1. Taxonomy (NCBI): domain Bacteria; kingdom Bacillati; phylum Cyanobacteriota; class Cyanophyceae; order Oscillatoriales; family Microcoleaceae; genus Dapis; species Dapis hubbardiae. The sequence goes on along the minus strand of NZ_JBNHEQ010000184.1, from coordinate 8,384 downwards.
GAAATGCCATTGCCCATAATGCTTTGCCTGGTGTATGGGAGGTAGCAGGTTTAAGTCATCCTAATGAAATGATTGTAGAAGTACAGGTGGCTGTACCTTACCCGGAACAGGTGCGGGTAGAAGAGGTTTTGGCTGTATTGCCTTTTGGCCAGAAAAGTATAAGTGTCGAAGATGGGGGAATGGTAATGCAGGGTCGAGCAATTCCTGAATTAGAAGATAAAAATGATGAGATGTTAATTGCAGTGGCTGCAGTGACTGTATTTGTTCCTCAATAAAGATAGGACACGATCAAAAAAAAATCTGCTATGAGTTACTACAAAGCACACAGCAGATATATAAATCACTTAGTTGAGGTTACTATAACTTAGTTGAAATTCACAATTACTATTATTAATGATTTTTGACAAAAAAAACCTCAATTTTGCCAATCTTTACCAAATCTTTAAATAACAAGGTAAGATTGATAAAGATTTGATGAAGATGACTATATAATTGATATTTATTCGAGCAAAGACAATTATATTTTCTGCTATAATATAAATATTTTTTCTGTAACAAAAAATAGTTAAATAATTGTATCTCCAGTAGTATCATATTAAATCCGGTACTATTGGTCTAATTTAGATATTGTAGGGGCGAATGGCCATTAGCTACGCACAACTTTCCTATCGGAATGCTCCGCAAACATGTCGGCTCAAGCGCCGAAACGTTTTATATGTCGCGTAGCGTTAACGGAGTTGTGCGATAGCAAAACGCCCCTACAGGGGTAAGGATGGAAGATAATTGACAAATATTTGGCAATGATTGAACATGGAATATTGTTTTATACAAAATCAAGTAGATTTGATATCAGTCATCTGAGGACAAAGGAAACTTGGAGCCTATTCTAGTTGTTTGTAGATAAATCTTTTTTAAAGTATTAATATCCCTAGATGAAATAGGGGGAGGTTCTGCCACCTGAGAATAATACATAACATCAGTTTTTTCAGGACTATGACCCCAAATACCCAAAGCATGACCAAACTCGTGACGAGCAGCAGCAGGTAAATATTTACCTACTTGCATAGGGCTCAAGGAAATCACGAAATTATGAGATAAAATTCCATTCTCATCTTGATATAACTGATAGCGAGTTTCTGCCGAACGCGCTCTTAGTTTTCCTGGTCTTAAGGGAGGTCGTTTATTAAAAATTTTTATATCAGCAATTTCTGGGTTGTCTACCACTTGCAAAGGTAAATAAATATTCCATTCCCAAATAGCATCTACTACAGTCTTAACCCATTGACTAGACCGAGACTCATCATTATCAGAAGATTCCACATAAACCTTAATAGGAAACTGCGACCAAATTAGATAACCTACATCCTGAACTTCAATTTGATCAAAATAATCATCACTATTATTGGAGTCTTGCCATTCTACCAAAGTTTCTGGTAGAGGATAAGATTTCAGAGGTGGCAAGTCTTGAGAAGTAACTGCCGTCGTTGGAGTTGAAAACAAAAAATAGAAAGCTATTATCCAAATAGCAAAACCGCAAAAAAAGAAACGCAAATAAACGGATACTATTCTGTTAATAAACATTATACCAAGCTTGATAAGTGTTTGTTAAAAATGGTAGGGACGTTTTGCTGACGCAAAGCTCCGCTTTTCATATCGGTGACAGCCGAAGTGCGTAATTAGGAGCATTCCGGAACGGAAAGTTGTGCGCCAGCAAAACGCGGAGCGACATGTTTGCGGAGCATTCCGGAACGGAAAACGCATTTTTGCCTGTGCAACGTCCCTAGAAAAGAAGGAAGAATTTTTGAAAAAAAACTGTAGGGGTTTGGTCTCCAAATCCAATTTTCCCTAGGGTTTGGAAACCAAACTCCTACCCTCAAATATTATAACCTAACCTTTACTAACCCATAAACAAAGGTTGGCAGCATTAATTAAAAATTCAACTACCAACCTTTTCAATTTTGCCTTAGTTTTGATTGAGCGATTAATTTACGCTTCAGATGCAGTTTCAGTTTCAGCTTCAGCTTCCACAGCTTCAACATCCTCAGATTCTTGCATCATTGCTAGAGTTTTCTCCTTGTCTAACTTAAACACCAAAATACCCAAAGGAGGCAAACACAAATCCAAAGACTGTGGATGATCGTGGAAGTACCAATCATCAGTCCACTTACCACCTAAATTACCCATATTGCTGCCACCATAATTACCAGCATCGCTATTAAATATTTCAGTATAGAACCCTGGTTCAGGTACACCGATGCGATAATGACTATGGGGTTGAGGAGTAAAATTACAAACCGCTACCACAAACTCTTTCCCATCTTTAGCGCGACGAATAAACGAGACCACACTATGATTATTATCACTACAATCTATCCACTGGAAACCTTCCTCAGTACAATCTTGTTCATACAAAGCAGGTTCAGAACGATAGAGCTGATTCACATCCCGGAAAAATCGCTTCATCCCTTGGTGAGCATCAAATTGGAGCAAATGCCATTCTAAATCGCCCCAAACATCCCATTCACCCCATTGAGGAAACTCCATCCCCATAAACATAGTTTTCTTACCAGGGTGAGTAAACATATAAGCAAACAACGCCCGGACATTAGCAAACTTCTGCCAATCATCCCCAGGCATTTTACCCAACATATTACTCTTACAATGTACCACCTCATCGTGAGACAGAGCTAACATATAGTTCTCACTGTGGTGATACCAAATACTGAAAGTAACATTATTCTGGTGGAACTGTCGGAACCAAGGGTCCATTTCAAAATAGTCGAGCATATCGTGCATCCAACCCATGTTCCACTTGAAGTTGAAACCCAAACCGCCAACATAAGTAGGCCAAGTCACCATTGGCCAGGCAGTAGATTCTTCTGCAATACAAAGAACACCAGGATAATAACCGAAAATCAAATGATTAACTTGACGGAGGAAATCAGCAGCTTCAATATACTCTACACCTCCATATCTATTAGCAACCCATTCACCATCAGGTCTCATATAGTTATGGTAGACCATAGAAGCAACTGCATCTACTCTAAATCCATCAATATGATACTTTTCAAACCAGAAAAGGGCATTTGCAATTAGGAAGTTACGGACTTCATTACGACCATAGTCAAATACTAAAGTACCCCATTGTTTGTGTTCACCTTTGCGGGGGTCTGGATGTTCATAGAGGTGAGTACCATCAAAGAAAGCCAAACCATGTCCATCTTTGGGAAAATGTCCCGGTACCCAGTCTACAATTACTCCTATACCATTTTCGTGGCATTTATCGACAAAGTACATGAAATCTTCCGCATTACCATAGCGAGAGGTAGGAGCAAAAAATCCTGTAACCTGATAACCCCAAGAACCATCAAAAGGATGCTCTGCCACAGGTAACATTTCGATGTGGGTATAGCCCAAATCTTTAACGTAGGAAACCAGACGGTCTGCTAATTCTCGGTAGGTAAGAAAACGAGCATCTGGTTTAAGTTCCGAGACTTGCACTACACGCTCGGTTTCCCCATTAGGTAGTTTAGCTGGTTCGGCAGAAGCAGCGTGAATCCAAGAACCCAAGTGACATTCATAGACAGAAATGGGTTGAGTCAGAGGGTCAGTATGGCGACGTTTCTCCATCCATTCTTGGTCATTCCAAGTATAGGAGTCTAGGTCAACAACAATGGAAGCTGTTTTAGGTCTTACTTCCTGTTGATATCCATAAGGGTCACTTTTCTCATAGATGTGTCCTTCCCAGTTTTTAACCTCATACTTATAATGTTCTCCAGGGCCAATATCAGGAATAAATAGTTCCCAAACTCCTGTATGTCCTTTCCGCATTTGGTGTTTACGACCATCCCAATGGTTAAAGTCTCCTAAAATTGAAACATTACGAGCATTGGGTGCCCAAACAGCAAAGTAGACTCCTTTGACTCCGTTAATTTCGGCAATATGTGCCCCTAATTTTTCGTAGATGCGGTGATGATTTCCTTCTCCAAATAGTTGGAGGTCGAAGTCTGTAAGTTTCGCAGAGCGGAAAGCGTAGGGGTCATAGATGACTCGTTCGTGTTCTCCTTCTTTGATTTTCAGTTGATAGTTGGCCAGTTCCGTGGTGTCGATTACACATTCAAAGAAATGAGGGTCATGGACTGACTGCATTGAGTATTCTTTCCGGTCTATCGGAGAGATCACTGAGACAGCTTCGGCATTTGGTTGGTAGGCTCGGATTACTGTCATAGCTTTGCCATCTTTTTCTATCTGATGGGCACCGAGGACTTCAAAGGGGTCATGATGATGGTTCCAAACTATTTGGTTAACTTGGTCTGCAGAAATTGTCATTTTTGTCAATATATTTTTGTTAACAATTAATTAAGAATGCCACAATATGGGGAAAATATGCTAGTCGATGATGCCCAACTAGGATAAATTCTCCAAATATTTGGTTGTACAGAGCTGATGGTCATTTCAGTTAGCCTCCTCCGGAGGAACTGCGCAATTCAGTTAGCCTCTTGCCTCCTGCGGAGGAGCTGCGCTAACAGAGGAACTGCCTCTTGCCTCCTCCGGAGGAGCTGCGCTAACAGAGGAGCTTCGCTAACGTTAACAGTTATCAGTACCTCAGGCTGTTTGCGCAGCATGACAAACGGAAACCCAGAGGCTTGAAATACCGCTTTTTCATTCCCTTAAAAGGGAAGACTTGAGACCTGATTTTTTGGTCAAGAGGTGAAACAAGAGTTCAACTGTCACCTTTTTACCATGACAAGTGCTTCTGAAACGATTAATAGTTATGAAACGAAGTCTTTCGTTTCATCGGATTAACATAAGTATACAAATATACAGCTCTAGAGAGTTAAATGAGTCATAAGTCAGGAATTAGGAGCCATCCGTCACTAACTAGAGAATGATAGACTATATAATTTCTGTTTATGTTTTGCTTCCTTTGATGCGAATTCAAAAGTTCTCAAATAGTTCAGTTGGTGTAAAATAAATTTCCTAGTTGAGAGAAGTAAAATCCAAGAGATGGTAGGGAAGATGTATAATTAATTTGGTATAGCTACTTAGTAATCCTAAATAGATTATTATCAATTAAATAATAAATAAACTGCTATATTAATATTGATATTTAATAGTTTTAGTATTGAAAAATATTACCGATAATTAAAATATCTGATGTGATAACAAAATTTGCACTATAGCAATAAGGAATGATTTATAGGATATTTAAGAACCATTAAGATAAATCAAAATCATTGCATATTCTGACTCCTGACTCCTAACTACCACGAAAATTTGACAACTTAAATATGATTGCTATATAAGGTAGGAAATATTAAGTAAAACTATTAATAAAATAGTTGATAATCAAGCTAGATATCAAAAAATTTAATTTTAATTTGAGTTCCGCAACAAGTTAAAACATATACTCAAGAGTAAATACTATTGTATTTTGTAATTATTATAGATGTTAGTATAGGTAAACTATAAAATGGTCGCAGTTAGAAGTACATTTCCAACCCCAAGTAATAAGTCCACAAAAACTAATTTTTCTGTTATATCAAAAAAATCAGTTAGGCCACAGAAATCAACAGAAAAAAACTTATCTGATGGTAACTATATCTCTGAACAGAGTACAGACTTAGAAACAACTCAAGTACAGAATATGGCTCAAGTCATCTCCCTACCCCAGTCCAAAGCGCTCTGGTTAAAATCTTTGATGGCAACACAATTTACTTCATCCATTGTCACGGTATTATTAGCAAGTGCGAGTGTGGCCTTTTATGGCTTAACAATTTATGGCCAATCTAAATGGACAACAGAATATCAACAATTACAAAAACTTAGAGAAAAGGAACAGCAGATAAGTGTTGCTAATGAACTCTTGAAAAACCATATAGCTGAACAAGCATCAACTTCTGATAATGGTTTAACTTCACGAGATTCTGTAAAGAGGATATTTTTAGAACCAGCACCTCCACGTCCTGCCCCTAATCCTCCTCAACCTTATCTAGAATCTAGTTCAGGTCATAAATATCTCTTCAAAACACCAGTGGGGTATTGAATCTTGAGCGGGGGAGTAGGGGAGTAGGGGAGTAAGGGAGTAGGGGAGTAATAAACATAAGAATAATTAACACGCTCCTGGTTTGCTAATTATTAAAAAAATTAAAAAGCCAGTGTTAATTACTTAATAATTTCAATAACTGAAGTTTCACCTAAGTATAGCATTCTTTTTTTTAATTAGTGTCTTTAGCCAGAGCTACTGATAACTGATAACTGATAACTGTTAACGAAGTTCCTCTGAAAGAGGCTAACTGAAATGAACTATCCTTCAAATTCCCAACTTCCTCGTAGGTCTTTCAACCGCAAACAAAGAGAAAAATCTAGGTCTCATCTCAAAAATCAAAAGCTTCAAGATGAAGCAGATGCTGTTAAAAATACCCCTAAAAGATCACCCTCAACAGCTTCTCAGGAAAACTATGAAAAATGTCGAACATCTAGACTTTACCAAGTCTGGATACTTCTGATGTTAGGCTTATTAGGACTAATAATTAACCTATTTCGTTTACAAGTTGTGCAGGGCAAAGCATTACAAAAAATAGCCCAACAACAGCAAACTGTACAATCAAATCCTTTCATTCCTAGACGCCCAATAGTTGATAGAAACGGGAATGTTTTAGCAATTGATAAAGTGGCATACACTCTCTATGCTCACCCCAAAATATTTAACCGCTCAAAACAAGAAGTTGCTTATCAATTATCAACTGTTCTAGAAGGAGCAAATTTGGAAAAAACCCTAACTTCCAATGACTTACTCCAAATATTCAATCAAAGAGAGACAGGTATAAAAATTGCCGACTTAATATCTCAAGAAAGTGCAAATAAAATTACTGATTTATATATTGATGGCTTAGAATTAATTCAACACCCACAACGTCTCTATCCTCAGAAAGAATTAGTAGCTGAAGTAGTAGGATATGTAGATGGAGAAAGCAAAGGTCAAGCTGGAATTGAATATAGTCAACAAAATCTCTTAGAACGCTCTATAGAAACAATCCAATTTCGGCGCTTAATCAAAGGCGCTCTAGTACCCGATAAACTAACCACAGGTTTTTTACAGTTAGATGACCTTTCCCTGCATCTAACTATTGACTCTCGCTTGCAACGATCTGTACGAGCAATACTTAAACAACAGTTAGAAGAATATGAGGCCAAGCGAGGCACTGTCATTGTCATGGACGCTACTGATGGTTCTATATTATCTCTAGTATCGGAACCTTCTTATGACCCCAATCAATACTATAACTATGACGTGACATTGTTCAAAAATTGGGCCGTAACAGATGTTTATGAACCAGGTTCGACCTTTAAACCAATAAATGTGGCCTTAGCTTTAGAGGTAGGAGCGATTGAAGAAGATAGTGTATTTTATGACACAGGCAGAATGAGGATTGGTCGTTGGTCCATATTTAATTCCGGTGGTGGCGGTGGTGCCCGGAGTGTAACTGAGATTATTCGAGATTCTAGTAATATCGGTATGGTTAAAATTATTGAACAAATGCCACGAGCTGTTTTTTATGATGGTCTCAAACGGTTAGGATTAGAAGATACTACTGGTGCAGACTTACCTTTTGAAGCAGCTAACATTTTGAAGGGTAGAAACCAGTTTTTAATGGTACCGGTGGAAGCAGCGACTACTGCTTTTGGTCAGGGGTTTTCTCTGACTCCTCTAAAACTAGCGCAACTGAATGCAGCTTTAGCAAATGGGGGAAAACTGGTGACACCCCATGTTGTCCGTGGATTATTTGATAGTAAGGGGCAACCATATTGGCAGTTACCTTTGCCACAACCTAAACAAGTTTTTTCTTCTGACACTACGACAAAAGTTTTGGCAATGATGGAAAAGGTGGTTGAGAGTGGTACTGGTAAAAGAGCTAGACTGCGTGGATATCGAATTGCTGGCAAAACTGGTACGGCGCAAAAAGCTTCTGAAACTGGAGGTTATTCTAAGAGTGCTAAAATTACAAGTTTTGTGGGTATTTTGCCAGTGGAGTCTCCCCGTTATGTAGTTTTGGCTGTTATTGATGAACCTGTTAGGGGTAGTGGGGGAAAGGTTGCTGCTCCTGTTGTTAAGTCGGTGATTAAGTCTTTGATTAATATTGAGCAAATTCCTCCTTCTGATAAGAGGGAGTAGGGAGTAGGGAGTAGGGAATGGCTAGAGTCCAGTCCAGTAGTCCAGTAGGGTGCGTTTCACTGCGTGACATGGAAAGCGGAGCATTCCCTATACGAAAAATGAAATGTAACGCACCGCCCATGTCAAACTGTGGGATAAATGTAACGCACCGTCCATCCCAAACTGTGGGATAATTGATTTGATTTTTTATTATTGGAGATGTCTAATA
>NZ_JBNHEQ010000183.1:9195-10603 GCF_050016015.1 Dapis hubbardiae BLCC-M172 | reverse complement strand
CCCGGCCAGTAATTAACGTAAAATACATATCAGATATATATTATACCCTTTTTTTGACTATTTTTTCACTAAAGTCCCGATAAGAATTACATCAGTTACCCAACTCATAAAAAATACCTCCGTGTTATCTTATTCATAGATTATCTTCAGAAAAATTGATTTCTTTTAAAAATCTTTTACCTAATCTCCCCTAAAGATTTTCCTTACTCTCTTCAACAAATTCACAAATTTGTTTATCCACATAATTATCATCTACATTTTTAGTAATTAATTCTGCCAAAATCCCTAAAGATATTAACTGCACAGACAGAATAATACATAAAATTCCAAATAAAAATAAAGGGCGAGTTCCTATAGGTCGAATCTCCATAAACCAGAGTATAATTAAATAACCCAAAGATGTCATTCCTATAGCACCAAATAACAATCCTAAACTACCAAACAAATGACCTGGTTTATGTAAATAATAAGTAGTTGCTAAAACTGTTAATAAATCAATAAACCCACGGGTATAACGTTCTAAACCATATTTAGATTTTCCCTGTTTCCGGCGATGATGTTGTACAGCTACTTCAGTAATTTTAAATCCTAAACTATGAGCTAATACCGGAATATAACGATGTAATTCTCCATAGACTTTTATGCAGTCTAATACTTCTTTTTTATAAGCTTTTAATCCGCAGTTAAAGTCATGTAATTTTACTCCTGTTAAAATTGATGTAACTCCATTAAATAATTTGGAGGGTAATCTTTTAGAAAGAGGATCGTTACGATGTTTTCGCCACCCACAAACTAAATCATATCCTGACTCTAATTTTGACAAAAATTTAGGTATTTCCGTCGGGTCATCTTGTAAGTCTGCGTCTAAAGTAAAGATAATATTTCCTCTTGCTTTTTTAAATCCAGCAGATAAGGCGGAAGATTTACCAAAGTTTCTTCTTAATCTAATTCCTTTAATTTTCTGGGGATGTTGTTTGATTAATTCATTAACTTCTATCCAAGAGCGATCGCTACTACCATCATCGACAATAATTATTTCATAACTATCAGTTTCCATTAAATTTATTACATCTAAAATTCTATCAAACAAGGGTTTGATTGTAGCTTCTTCGTTATAAACTGGAATTACAAAACTGAGGTATTTATTATTCAATGTTCAATTCTAATTATTAAATAGGGAATAGGGAATAGGGAATAGGGAACAGGGAATAGAGATGAACAACACCTAGCAAGGGAGCAAGATGTTCCCACTGTTTCATTCACCCAAATAATCACAATAGACCACAATTATAATGCATCACCACTATTAAAACTATGTTTATTTGTTAAAGCTATTCAATCTTGATAATTTCTCAACTTTGACTCTTGAATATTGTCAGAATTTTCGACTTTTGAATGGATGACTTTT
>NZ_JBNHEQ010000183.1:0-9095 GCF_050016015.1 Dapis hubbardiae BLCC-M172 | reverse complement strand
TAAAGCTATCCAATTTGGGGAATTTTTCAATTTGACATAAGCTCTGAAAATCTCCAACTTTGACTCTTGAATATTGTCAGAATTTTCGACTTTTGAATGGATGACTTTTCAGTTGGATATATCAGACTTGTCAAAACTATATTGATTAGTTAAAGCTATCCAATTTGGGGAATTTTTCAATTTGACATAAGCTCTGAAAATCTCCGGCTTTGACTCTTGAATATTTTCGGAATTTTTGACTTTTGACTTTTTAATTTTAACTTCTATATATCCTTTCCAGCCTGAAAATTGATATTCTTCTCCTAATAATTCTGCTACATCAGCACGAGGAAAACCAGACATTCCAAAACCCTTAACTACATTTTCTTGATTCAAAATAACAATACATTTAATTTCAAAATTCTCTTCACTTTTAACTTCTGAATTTTGACTTTTAACTTGACTAACCCATCCATTTACTCTAGCTGTAGTTGGAGAAAATTTAGTCACATTATCAAAATATCCCTGCAAATTTTCTGGGAGTTTTGCGGTTAATAAATTAGAGTTAATTTTCTCATCTAAATTAGCGCAAAAATTATCCTGTTTTATATCTTGATGAAAAGGTACTAAACCATCAGCTTTTAAAGCATCTACTAATCCTAAAAAAGCAGCAGGTCTGTTGCCAACTTTTTCTTTAATTAAAGTCGGATCGGAAATACCAAGTTGTAACGATAATGCTACTAAAGGTTCAAAAGTTGCCCGATAAGCAATTTGTCTAAAAGTTTCCGTACCTACTTGATACATTAATATAGTTAGAACTGTCAAAACTGCCACTAATGGCATCACAAAATACCTTTGTTTTTTTGGGGTAAGTCGCTGTTTTTCTAACCATAAAAAAATCAGGATAATTAGACTTAACCAAAACAGGGAAGGTAGAGTCGCATAACGAGAAGCGATCGCTTGTTCTGCTCCAAAACCAGAACGACTAACAGCAGCCATTAAAGCAGTGCCAAAACTATAATTTATTATTGATAACCAGGGCAAAAAATCTTGAGGATAAGATAGAAATAACCAATAAATTATAAAAATTGCTGCTAAAATTAATCCTGCCCAACCTATTGCTGAAGCGACAGGAATATTATGAGTAAAAATTGCTCCTAGATAAACAGGAATATAGGCAACTATATCAATTAAATTCAGTTTAGATAATGAGGGATGGTGAGAAGGTGTTGTGTAAGTTAGGAAATAAAGACCTATTACTAAAACAGAAAAACATAGATAAGAGGTAGTAATTTTTTTTGGTAATTTATATAGAATAGCAACTGCACATAATATCGGCCAAATTCCTAGAGCGGTACTATAACTAATACATCCTAAAATTCCGAAGATTATACTGGCAATAGCAAATCTATTTTGTAGAAATTCTAGTAATTTTTTTACACAAAAAATTGAGGCAATAACAAACAAATTAGCAATTACCCAATGTACTCCACTATATCCACGCATCCAGTTATGAGCAGCAGCGGGGGTAAAGTTAAAAACCGAGATAAATAAAATTAATAATAAAAGTATCGAACGATATTTTTTGAGAGTATTCGGTACTAATGCTATTAACAAAATTCCCTGAATAGAAGCTAGGAAAAATGTAGCTACACACAACCCAATATTGGAACCTTTGGTAGCCAGAATATTTAGGGCGTAAATTATGGCAGGAATTAAGACAAAATGTTCATTTGCTCGAAACATCCAGTCAAAAATATTAGTGGAAAAACCATCTATGGAATAAATATTTTTAATCATCCACCAATAATCGAAATTCAGTAGTTCCCCTGCTTTCGATATCATAAAAAGTACATAGAAAGCTGGGAGTAAAATTGCTATGGTGGTGATAATTATAAAAGTAATTTCTGACTTTTTTTTGATTAACATAAACAGTAGAACAAGACACTAATTTTGGTACGGATGGCAAGACACGGATTTTTCCACAGATATACGGATTAATTTGAAAATAGCTATCTCTATCATTTTTCCTTTTTTTTCAATATTTACTCCTTCACTCCTAGATAACTAAATTCTTATTCACTTCTTCCTACTCCCTACTCTCTAGATTAATAAACTGATTAATTTGAAAATAGCTATCTCTATCATTTTTCCCTTTTCTTTAAATATTTACTCCTTCACTCCTAATAACTAAATTCTTATTCACTTATTCAGTTATTCACTCCTTCCACTCCCTACTCCCTACTCTCTAGATTCATATAAACGGATTAATTTGAAAATAGCTATCTCTATCATTTTTCCCTTTTCTTTAAATATTTACTCCTTCACTCCTAGCTAGATCGCTAAATTTACTCTTCTTCAGGTCTGCCTTATTCACCGAAAAATTTGGGTAGTTACGCTTCCTTTTTTAAGAAGATAAAAAAAGAAGATTCCGTATTTCAACTCTCCTTATTTAACGAGGTACTAATAACTGTTAACGCAATTCCTCCGACAGGAGGCTAACTGAAATAACTACTCCCTACTCCCTAAACTAATAAATAGCAATAGGATTAGCTGGTGAACCTGTTCCACCTTTCATTTTTAGAGGTGCAAAAACAAACATAAATTCGTAAACTTTATCTTCTATTAACTGACTAACATCCAAGTTTTCAATATTAGTAATACCCTGTTTAACCATCCATTCAATATGACAGTCAAAAGGTCGATTTAGGTCTTCACCAGGAGTAGCTTCAGTTCCCCAACTATCTGACCCTACCATAGCTATTTTTAAGCTAGATAAATAACGACAGCTAGTAATACCAGGACCGGGTTCTCCAGAATTAAATATTTGACGATTTTTGGCTTTTTTTTCAGGACTAAGACTATCCCAGTCTTTTCCCCAATACTTACCATGACCTGTATGGAAAATAACTACATCCCCTTGTTTTATTGGAGCTATTTTTTGTTTTTTTATTGCTCCTTTAATATCATTAATTGTAATAATTCCTGGGTCATTTTTTTTCTTACCTTGAGGAACTGGTAAACGTTCAACTCCTCGATAACCAGCAATATCTAATAATACTCCCCTAGTCACATACCCTAACTCTCCAATCTTTTCTACTCCTAATTTATTTAACCCGTAGGATGTTCCAAATTCTTCTAAAAAGTTACCATTATAAAAATAATTTCCTTGAGAAGTCTTCACGCCAATATGACCTAAACCATCAAATTGAGTGCCAACCTGACCTAACTCAGCCATCACATATTCATCATTAGCAATAATGCTATTTTCTCCAGGAAATTTATAGGTTGGTAGGCCGGGAATTATTAATTTCCAATTACGTTGGGAAAATACCGGAGCATCACTTTGATAAACTTTGCCAAGGGTAGCTATTTTACCTTTTTTGACTAATTTTAGGGATTCTAAAACTTTTTTATTATTAATCCAATTAACTGAACCTACTTCATCATTTTTTCCAAAAATTGAAGGATTCCATCTCTGTGTTAAAGGGAGATCGTCAGCTATACTTGAGGATGAAAAACTACAGAGAGTTGATAATAGGATAAAAACAAGTATTGCGTTAAATTTGAAGTAATTAGGAATTTTCATTTTTTTCGGGAGTAGGGAATTAGTTGTCAGCATTCAGCTATTAGTTATCATCTATCAGCTTTTTAACGAATGAACTAAGCATTTGCTTAACTTCTACTACATTTTCAACCAGAGAATTGAAGCACAATAACGAGGAAATTTAGTTTTCAACTAAAGGCAATAAGACTAATAGCTAATCTTGGAAAACTGTAGCTTACTATCCACAGAAAGTCCTGTAATTCAAGGAACATTAAAGGAATAATAAATAAGGTCTTAAGCTGCCAACTTTTAAGGGGATAGAAAAAATAAAATCCCCTATTTCAAGCCTTCTATTTAACCTAGAAGCACTGATAACTGATAACTGAAATAACCTCACAGAAATTTTAAGATTGTCTCAATTAAAGTTTTTGGTTCCTTTTGGAAAAACATATGACCACCTGGAAATTCATGTAAGTCAAAAGAACCTAGAGTATAATGCCTCCATTCAAACAATTCTTTATAGTTAAGTTCACCATCATTTTTACCTCTGAAAGTAACTATGGGAAATTCAAAAGGAGGTTCACCAGATTCGATATATGTTTCGTGGAGAGTTAGGTCTGCTCGTAAAATTGGTACAAATAATTCCATTAAGTCTCGGTTTTGCAACACTGCTTCTGGGGTACCACCATAGTCACGAAATTTAGATATTAAAACCTGGTCTGACTTTTGATGAACTGGTTTATCAATGGGAATGTGAGGAGCATAACGACCAGAAAGAAATAGACCTTTGGGAATTGGCAGTTTTTCCATTCGCAGTTGACAAGCTAATTCAAAACAGATGGCGGCACCAAGACTATGCCCAAAAAAGACAAAGGGGTATTCTATAATTAATGGTTTTAATGCTTGAATCAATGGAGGTAAGAGGTTGTCCCATTTTGTAATCAGGGGTTCTTTAATTCGAGTTTCTCTTCCGGGTAGTTGTATAGCACATACTTCTATATTAGAAGGCAAGTATTTTCCCCAGAGGCGAAACAAGGAAGCACCAGAGGCCGAAGGGTGAAAACAAAAGAAACGTAGTCTAGGTTGAGGACAAGGTTGAAAAATTTTGATCCAAGGAGAGGGAGTAGTAGCAGAATTCATTAGACAAATTTACGATCTCGAAATTGGTATGACAAAAAAATCTGGCTGTTAATAAGTAAGTTCTGAAACACTTACTTAACCTATGAGTCTCAAATACTATACCAATTCCTATACTGGTAAGGTACAAAATTAGTTTCTTTTAGGCAACAAGGAACACTTAACTGGGAATACGGAATAGAATAGAAACAAAAGATAGGTGTACCTCATTATTCTGAGAAACGCTATATATAATATTATAGTTTTGTCTACTAGACATCTCCGATAATCAAAAATAAAATCAATTATCCCGTAGAAATCATCCATTATTTACCCCTACTCCCTCTTTTCAAGTAAGTTTTTGGTTTATTACTTTGTGGAAAATATTTTAATCTAGAGAGAGGAAGTAATATAGCGTTTGCCAAGCTTATGAGGTATAGTTGTATTTTTGTCTTTTTGTTCCCTGTTCCCAGTTAAGTGTTCCCTCAAACCTAAAATTTTGTACCTCACGCTTTTTGGGAATTGCTATAGTAGAATTCATTAGACGAATTTACGACCTCGAAATTGGTATAACAAAAAACTCTGGCTGTTGACTAGCAAGTTTTTCCATACTTAACCAAACCATGGGTTTCAAATACAATATCTCCAACGTTATAGTTTTTGTTTGCTAGATTAGGACTTACTATTAACAAGTATTTTATATATGATGAAATTGTAACGACTGAAAATATCAACAATAATTTATCAGAACTACTTAATGGAATTTTTCTCATCAGATAAAAAATAAAATCAAAAAATTACAAATGAAAATCCTACTAACAGGTATTAACGGACAACTAGGCCATCAACTACAACCACTCCTGACAAAAATAGGAGAAGTAACAACAGTGGGGCGAGAAAATTTAGACCTGGCAGACCCTAATGCTATATCCCAACTTATAGACCAAGTGAAACCAGAGCTAATTATCAATGCCGCAGCTTATACAGCAGTTGACAAATCTGAAAGTGAACCAGAATTAGCTCATGCTGTTAATAGTATTGCTCCAGGTATTATGGCAAAAGAGACAAAAAAATTAGGAGCAACCTTAATACACATTTCTACCGACTATGTTTTTGATGGTAGTCAAAGTAGACCATATACAGAAAATGACCTTACTAACCCACTCGGAACTTATGGTAAATCTAAGTTAGCTGGAGAAGAGGCAATTCGGGAAACAGAAGCTAATCACATTATTATTAGAACAGCTTGGGTCTATGGAGTTTATGGAAAAGGTAACTTTGTCAAAACTATGTTGCGGGTAGGTAAAGATAGGGAAGAATTAAGAGTTGTCTACGATCAGGTCGGTTCCCCAACTTGGACCGGAGATCTAGCAGAGGCGATCGCTCAAATTATTCCTCATCTTAATTCAGAAACCTATGGAACTTATCACTATACAAATAGTGGAGCTATTAGTTGGTACGATTTTGCCATGACTATTTTTGAGGAAGCAAAACAACTGGGTTTTCCTTTAAAGGTAAAACGAGTAGCTCCCATTACTACTGCTGAATATCCAACTCCAGCAAAACGACCTGCTTTTTCAGTTTTGAATAGTGGTAAAATCTCAAAAGTCTTGGGAAACCATTCTCCATACTGGCGAGATAGTTTGAGGCAAATGTTAAAACAGTTAGCTGCTTTGAGTAATTAACAATCAGCTTTTTTTGTTTTTTGGCTTCTGTAAATTTGTTTCGGATATGCTTAAAAATAGCTTTTCCAATTCATTTGAGATAGCTATCTCTATCATTATGGACTTGGAGGAAAGCATTACCCTCGCTTATCCCCTCCTAGGAGTGAAACTAAAGATGTGGGTGTAATACCATTTATCAAAAACCTTGCTATATTTGATTAGGTTTGGGTAGGGACGTTGCATAAGGGCGTCCGTACGGGAGTGTGGGAGGTGGGGGGAAGGGACATTGTATAAGGGCGTCCGTACACAGAAGAATAATGAACATTAAATGACTAATAATTAGGTAATAATTTATTTTACCTGTGTTAATTACTTGATAACTGAAGTGTCACTCAAGTATAGCATTAATGCCTGGGAATTGGTATAACACCCAATTATGGTTTGCTGAAAAAGTCTTTTTTAAGGAGTAGGGGAGTAATTTTTTTGCTCAACTATGCGCCAAAAATGCTAACTTTTTAAGCATAAAGAGCTGAAAACTACCTACTTTTTCAAGACCTAAAAATGCTAAAACTTTTATCTGTAAATTCTTTGATATTTAATCAGCAGAGCAATAATTAAAGGAATGGTAGCTAAACAAGCTAGGGTAGTCAAAAAAAACTACGGGTTATTATCTGAATGATTACTTTTAATTTATCAGCATCAGTGCCAGATAATCCAGTAGCTAAAATGTCTTTAGGATATAGATGCAGGAATAGAACCTTTCATAGCTACTTCTACAGGGAAATTAATCAAGGCTCCTTAAGTTTTTATTAGCTAAAATACAGTAGGGGGGAATGGCCATTCCCCCCTACAATTGCTGCAAAGACAATCTTGAAAAATGCTCAAACCTTTATCTGCCAATACTTTTATATTTAATTAGCAAGCCCTACTGATTATTTTGGGCAGTAAAAGGGGTGGGAAGTGTGGGAAGTGAAGTTATAGATATAAAGATATAGTATATAACCGGATTCTATTTTAACGGTGAGAGTGTCTAAATTTAATTTAGGGATTAACTATCAAGCTGCCTCCACAAATAATTTGACTAGAATCTAATGTTAATTCTTGTAGTTCAACATCGGAGCCTAAGTCAATTTTGATATTATCTGAAAAGCAATTACTAGGCTTTTGTGAAACTTGAAGATTCAAATTTTCTAGCAATAATTCACAACTACTAGCAAGTTTCAAATCAGTATGTAAACTTAAAGGAATCTTGGCATCAGATTTAGACATAACATTAGCAAAGAAACTTAGATGACCTGTAGATATTTCAGCTTTCTGGTCATACAAGCTGATAGGTTGCTCCAGGTCTGCTATAAAATCTGGCCTTAATAGTGGAGTTAAAAACTCAATAATAGCCTCAGCCAAAAGAGGAGACTCCAGACTAGCATTAAAGTCAGATTCTAGCAATTTAATCTGGCCAAATATAGGAAAAGATTCTAAAATTTGTAATGGTTTACCCTTAATAATTTGACCAATATTAATCCTCATCCCAGTAGCAGATAGCTCCACCTCAGTTAAATGTAGTCCGCGAAAAATCGCATCAGTAGAAGCAATAGAAACTTGCGGAATTTTACCTGTAAGAATTTGGCGATCGCCACCTTCAATATTAACTTTTAATTCTGCTACTTCTTCTAGTTGAGATTTTAACCAAAATTTCAAAGCAGGAGACAAACACCTACTAACAATTCTACTCTTTCTTTTAGTTAATCTTCCATTTTGACTCTCAACAGCCACATCAGAATTAGACATTTTATCCAGTTCTAGTGATTTTTTATTCATTAAAGACACGCCCTAGGTTAGTACAATTAGTTTTATGATTATTTCCAGATATAGGAAATATATAAACTAGCATATTTCACAGATTTACGGTAGGGGAAAATATCCAATTATGCAAATATAGTCATCCTCGGCACAGTTGTCTATAAAATATATGTCGATCTTCCTTTTTGACTCTCAACAGCCACATCAGAATTAGACATTTTATCCAGTTCTGGTAATTGTTTATTGATCAAAGACAGTATTAGGATTAGTATAGTTAGTTTTGTGATTATTTCCAGATATAGGAAATATATAAACTAGCAGATTTTACAGATTTAGGGTACGGGAAAATATCCAATTACAATTAGGTAAATATAGTCATCCTCGGCACAGTTGTTTAGAATGTGTAGAAAATATATCTTTATCTTCCATTTTGAATCTCAACAGCCACATCAGAATTAGACATTTTATCCAGTTCTGGTAATTTTTTATTAATCAAAGACAGTATTAGGATTAGTATAGTTAGTTTTGTGATTATTTCCAGATATAGGAAATATATAAACTAGCAGATTTTACAGATTTAGGGTATAGGGAAATATTCAATTACAATTAGGTAAATATAGTCATCCTCGGCACAGTTATGTCAAAAAAATATATACATAATTAGGCAACAACGATCATAGTTTCAGACTTTTTCTCTATTTTGATTTTTTTAACACATCGAACATCTACTCCCATACCATAATACCCATCCAAAATAATAGGTTGTCAAAAATTAATTAATCGGTAAAATGACATGAAACTACTATTAATTATGACTCTTACTTCCCCGAATATAGAGGTTATTATATTAATGAGGTAGACTATTTTTTTATCTTCTATGTTCCCTATTCTTTGTTCCCTAAAATACAAAAACTGTATATCTTGCTCATTTTAGAAATACTATATAGCGTTTCTCAAGCTTATGAGGTACACAAGCTCTTTAATTTCTT
>NZ_JBNHEQ010000182.1:0-27348 GCF_050016015.1 Dapis hubbardiae BLCC-M172 | reverse complement strand
TGGGTTGAATAGCCTGTTGTCTACAGAGTGTTTAAAATTGGTTGAGGTTTGAGTCTCCATCCACTTTTTTCCTCTTCCTTCTTCCTTCTGACTTCTGACTTCTTCAACAATTTCTTCAGGTAAAATATCCGGATTTTTTACTTGCTCTAAAGATAGATTTTTATCTTTATCTTTTGGGTTGAATAGCCTGTTGTCTACAGAGTGTTTAAAATTGGTTGAGGTTTGAGTCTCCATCCACTTTTTTCCTCTTCCTTCTTCCTTCTGACTTCTGACTTCTTCAACAATTTCTTCAGGTAAAATATCCGGATTTTTTACTTGCTCTAAAGATAGATTTTTATCTTTATCTTTTGGGTTGAATAGCCTGTTGTCTACAGAGTGTTTAAAATTGGTTGAGGTTTGAGTCACTATCCACTTCTTCCCTGTTCCTTCTTCCCTCTTACTTCTGACTTCTTCCTTCTGACTTCTTCCTTCTTCAACAATTTCTAAATGCACAGGAGTAAACTGCCCACCCACAACTTTTTCTGCACCTCCAGGTAGAGCTTCAATAATTATTTTCCCACCACCATCCAAAGGATTACGAGTAAACATTACTCCTGCAACTTGACTAATAAGATAAGGCTGAATTAATACCGCCATTTCTGCATCAGGAATTTCTTTTTGTCGTCGATAAGTAACAGCTTCCGGCAACCAATAAGATTGACGACAAATATTAATTGCCTCTAATAATTCTGTTTCATTTCTCACAGGAAAAATAGTTTCATATTGTCCGGCAGCAGAACTATTATCGCTATCTTCCCCCACTGCTGAAGAACGAACAATTAGGGGAAAACTCCAAGACATTTCATTTAATTGATCTAGAATTTTATCTGCTGATAAAAAACCAGTCGAGAACCGAGAATCAACAACAGATTTGTTCACCCCACCCTCTACAACTAATTCCCTATTTCCACTTTCAATAGCAGATAAAACAAAACCTTCAGGAACATTAAAACCAGCTTTTTTCAGTAGAGCTAATCTGGCTGCTTTTTCTCCACAAATTTTAGCTTCAAGTTGATTATCAAGAGAAAATATAGGTTGTTTTTGTAAAGCCATATCATCACTTTGGCGAAAATTTATTACTACTAATAAAATGACTAATACCGCCATTGCCAACAATTCAGAAAAAGATGGTTCCTGGCGAAATAATAAAACCCATAAAAAACTACTGAGACATCCCAAACGAGCAGACCATTGTCGAATATTTTGATTTTTTCGAGGAAAGATTTGTTTACCTATGACTAATATTAAAGAACCAGTTATTCCCGAAGCCAATACCACAACAGCAGAATAAACCAAAACTCCCCAACTAGCATTAGTAACACCACCACCTTGAGCAATAAAATATCTACCCGCGACTAAAAATATTAATCCTACTAATTGCCAAGTAGGAATTTCTGGAAATAATAATTTTGCTGCTAAAACAGGAGCAATTCCTCTACTAATTTCTGCCAAGACAGCAAATATTGCCACAGGTTTTGGTGCATGAACAAATGAGGCTGCAACACTAACATTACCTGTACCAACTTTTGTTAGGTCGATATTTGCCAGATTCTTAACTATTAAATTAGTTAGAGGAAGAGCGCCTAGACAAAAGGAAAAAGTTAGAAATAATCCTGGAATTAATATTTGCATATCAAGAGACATCTTTGTATGGTCGCCTTGCTGTCACAGAATTAAACTGAGTATCCACAAACTGCACTGGCTTGTAAGTCTCAATCCACAAATGTGCGCCACAAGGCAAGGGTTTATAAGGCTTATAAACTATACTACACGGACCATCGATAACCATCTGATAGCCCATATCATTACGATTTGTCTGCTTCAAGGTAACTACTGGTATCAATTGGTCAGGAGTCATTAGAGGATCTTCTTTAATCCTCTTGCCATTTACTTTAATGAAATGTTGATTGACATGAATCTTGGTCGGATTCTTGCGCTTGTGATGACACCAAACACCTTTAGGACCTGCTTCATAAAACCGATATAAAACGTCATAATATGGCATTTTACTGTTTACTTCCTGCTTCAACTGAGGCCGTCGGCGGTTACTCATCCACAAGCATTCACGGTCAAGCCGACCGCATCTCTCAAATTTATACTGGCGTTTAAATCTCTATCTATTGACAATCCACACTCTGGGCAATCATAAGTTCTCAGATTTAATGGCATATCTTGAACGTGACCACAGTTTGAGCAAGTCTTTGACGATGGGAAAAACCTATCAACTACTACTAACTCTGAACCGTACCATTGGCACTTATATTCTAGCTGTCGCCTGAACTCATAAAATCACTATCTGCTAATTGATTTAGCTAGCTTATGGTTGCCTAACATTCCCCTCACATTCAAATCTTCAATAACAACTTGGCCGTGGTTTTTGGCTAAGTATGTTGTCAGTTTATGAAGTGCGTCATGACGAATGTTTGCTATTTTTCCATGCAATTTAGCTATCTTCAGTTGTGCTGCCCTCCAGTTAGCAGAGCCTACCTTTTTATGACGATTTAGGTATTGCAGCCTAGACAACTTAGATTCAAATTTTTGGTACGATCTCACACTTTCAAATACTTTTCCATCACTTAATCTAGCTAAGGTTTTCACACCTAAATCTACACCTACTACATCAGTTTTTTTAGGCGTGGTTATGGCATGAAATTCATAGCTACAACTGAGATACCAATCACCTGCTTGTCTACTAATTGTTATTTTTTTAGTTGTCGCTTCAATTGGTTCATAAGTTTTTACCCAACCGATAAAAGGTAACTTGTGAGACCAACCATTAAGTTCTATTGGTTTTCCGCAATTATCAATTGTGAAGGAATCATGTTTACCTTTCTTCTTAAATCGTGGATGTTTACCTAAGCCTTGAAAAAACCTCTTAAATGCTTCACCTAAGTTTCGGAAAGCGTATTGATAAACTCTAGACGACAATTTTTGCATCCAGGGTATTAATGGTTTTGTATGATTAGTAAAAACCTCTCTGAGTTTACGGACATTCGGTTTATAACCATCTTTGTAGGCTGCATTCGATAAACTTAAACCCCAATTATAAACCCACCTTGAATAACCTGCGTGTTGGGCTAAAAGCGTTTTTTGCTGATTATTTAATTTGAGTTTGGTTCTAATGGATTTCATCTATGAGATGCGAAGAGTCTGCCTAAAGTTTATTGGAGTTTAAATTATTATATAGTTATTATTTGATTTACGTCAATACTCTCTTTTAAGTTGACGACTGTATTTTCAATCACCAGAGAAAACTATCTCATTATACTGCGTTATAACGTAAATTGTCAACTAGGTAAAAACTCTTTTACCTGGTATGACAATAGGCATTTTTCTTTTTCCATAAAGAGGAATTTGCCAAAATCCCTCTCTGGAAATAATAGTGGATTTTTCTTTCAACTGCTCCAGGCCGTGAGATAATATTAATGGTACTCAAATAAAAATATAATAGGAAGATTTAATTATGGTACAAGGCGATCTATGGATTCCGATAGCAGTTGTAGTAGTAGGCTTTGTAGCTGCTGTAAGTATCGGTTCAATTGCTTGGTATAATTCTAAACGTCCTCCCGGTTGGGAAGATACCCAACGTCCTGATTATATTCCTAAAGTTGATCAGGATGAAAATAGCTAGTCTGGCTAATGGATAATGGGTAATTGATCATTGATAATGAAAGAGTTTTTTTAATCTCTAATTTTTCAACTCTTCTTAATGCTCTAATTATCCATTATCAATTAAATCAATTATAGTTTTAACGAAAGGTAATTATCCATTTCCATTATCAATTAATGAAAGCTATTTTTAGGTCAATAAACAAATTGTAGGGATATTGCGCCAACATCCCTACAAAAAAATATATTTTTACATCAATTTAATCCTATTTCTTCTTAACCCCACTGGGGAATTGATCGATTTTAGCTATACCATAGAATGTAATGTTATCTTTTCCGATTCGTAGCCGATCTACTCGTAGTTGAGTATTTTCTAATGCAAATTTATCTAAGTCTAGTAAATTATTGACATGATCTATAAGAGATTTACCTAAGTCTATAGATTCTTGATTACCATTATATTTGACATTTACAAATCTGATTTTACGTCGCTCCTCCACTTCTACCTCAGCAGTAAAATCAACATCTATGAGTTGATTTGAACTTCCTACTCCGACTTGAGTGTTTAGTCTTAAGGCTCTATCTTCAGTAATACTCATTTGAGTATTGTGAAAATGTAGGGGTTGCCCCTGATATTTAAGCCTTTGGAGTTTCTCTACCACAAATGGAGTATTAAAAGAGGTGGTCAAATCTGACTCACTTAATACTGTCCTCATAGTGGCCTGGATAGGCTGCTTGAGTTTTACTTTACCTGTAAAAATTGCACTGAAGTCTATCGATATAGCTTGCAGGTAAAGTTCCATGACTTCTATGCGAAGGCCATTATACATCTGCATTCCCTTGCCTATGAAATCAAACCCATCCAGACTACCCTGTAAGAGTTTGGCCACTGGCTCGGCGCGGACATTGGCTTCGACTTGATCAGAGCTTCTAAACAGAGCTGCAATTGCTGCTCCTGCTACCTTGCTAACTAGGCGGTCGCCACTTTGATTTTGCATTGGTGTACTCGTAAACAATGCCGTCACCATAATTTTTCAATATGTACCTTCACGGATATTATAACCTTTTTGTGAAGAATTGTAAAATTTACTTTGACTTGTGTAAATTTATTTGTACTTATGTAAATAATAAGCTGTACTATACTTTAGCTTTTTTAATCAAAAAACAAAGTAAATGAGGTAGTCTGAATAACTATCCTTATAGGATTTATCTATTAAAGAGGGAACAGGGAATAGGGAATAGGGAATAGGAAGAAATAATAGATAATTTCCCATGGGAGAATTGATTTTATTTTTAATTTTCACGCCTATGTCTATTGATTAATGCTTTGAGCGTGAACACTATTTTATACTTTGATATTTTTGTACCTAGAGGATATGCAGAAAAGCTACTTTGTTGAAACTTGCAATATGGTGTAGTTATCCGTACAAAAGGTAGGGTAGACAAAAAACTTTTGACTGTTGACTTTTGATTTTTAACTTGACTTAATCCAGAGGTGTGCCTTGGACACAAGCATCAGTTAATAAAGTCCCGGTTAAGTCAGCCTTTTCTACTACAGCACAGAGCAAATTCGCTCTTTGTAAGTTTGTGCCTCGGAGTATCGCCCCACTTAGATTAGCCTCTTCTAAATCTGCTTGGGATAAGTCTGCACCAGAAAGATTAGCACTACTAAACTCTGCTTGAAACAAATTTGCTCTGATCAAATTCACTCCTCGTAAGTCAGCTCCCCGAAAATCAAGACCACTGAGGTCTAAATTGTTAAAGATAGCTCCATTTAAGAATGCTCCTGCAAAGCTAGCTTCTCTAAGTTGAGCATCGATAAAAATAGCACCCCGTAAATCTGCATTACGAAAGTCTGCTCCTTTCAAGTCAGCACCAGTAAAATCTACACCCCGAAGATTAGCTCTCAATTTTGCTCTTTGTAGATTTGCACCAGCAAAATTAACTCCAACTAAGTGAGCTTGGTTAAAGTCTACTTCTGGAAGTTGAGTTCCAGCTAAATCCGCACCAGGGAGGTGAGCATTTGCTAAATCTTTAATTTTACCTGCTCGAACTGCTGAAATGTCAAGAGATTTTAATTCATTCATCTTTATCAATTATTTGGATGTTAAGTTTTCGCTTTTTGTTGAAATCATCTCTGTGGGTTTTACAAGGGATAGAATTTCAACCAGTTATTAGAGTATTTTAAGCTTTATGTGTCAATATGACCTAATTAATGGATAATTAATAATGGATAATTGATAATTAGGGTTTGCTCTCTTAATCTAAAAGTCTTTACAAATAAAAGGTGCCTCTTTAGGTATCAAAAAGTGGGAATATCTTCGGTAGCTCTGGTTCAAAAATTTAGCATATTTGGCTAACTATGACATAAAAATTACTCTTACTATTTTTCTAACCAGATTCAGTAGGTCTCAAGGTTGCCCTTTAAAAGGGATAAAAAAAAAGAAAATTCAATCTTTCAAGCCTCCGTGACCTATTTGATATAATTATCAATTCTCAATTATTATTAATGTACTGATGTTTTGGCGCTAATTGCTTCTTCTAACCACACATTAGGTAATTGACGTGGCCTTTCAGGTAATTCCATCAGACCCATTTCTGTTAATCGAATCACATTACTGAGAGTTTCTACTAAGGTAGGGTCAAAATAAGTGCCACTGCGATCGCTACAAATTTTTAGTGCATCTCCTAAAGTAAGAGCAGCACGTCTACCCCGTGGTTGTGTCAGCTCTTGGAAGTAAGATACTAAACCAAGAATACGAGACTCTATAGGTATTTCTTCTTCCCTCAGACCATCTGGTTTACCACTACCATCCCAATATTCTAAATGATGAGCAATAATGTTAGTGACTGGTGCTAATTCTGGCATTGCTGCTAATAATTGAGCGCCAAGTACACTCTTTTCCTGCCAAAAATTTAGACTTTTATCATCTAATTCATTAGGTGTTTTAGTAAATACTTCTTTTGGTGCTGAAACTAATCCAACTCGAAATAATAATCCTGCCAACCGCAAACGTCGCAATTTCAGGGTTGGTAAATCTAACATTTGCCCTAAAGTTTCAGATAAAGCTGCTACTTGGAGAGATGCAATGGGGTTTGTTTCATCTTGCTCGTCTACTTTCTGTGCCATTCGTAAAAATGCCTGCAATTTGTTAGCATTGAGGTTGCGACTGACTCGTAATGCTTGACCTTCTAATTCCCACAGTTCCCTTGTTTGTCTATTTATGGCAATCATTTGTTCCTGAGTTGTTTGCAGGTAAGAAACTATTCTAGAAACTACATCACTCATATCTGTAGGTGGCATACCTTCAGTATTGATAATTGCCTGATGTTGTTTTTGAATTGTATCTGCTAGTCCAGGATTATAAGGGCGACATCTTTCTGTAAGTATTTCTGCTGCTTTTGCCACTAAGTTCCGATCAAACGTCCATAAACCGTAGAATTTTCTCTCTATATCTACAGTTGGTTTGCCGTGGGGTAAATATTCATCTTCAGACAGTTCATGGCAAAGTACCATAGCTGTATAAGTTGGAGCTAGTATAATTAAATTCCATTCATTAACCAAACTATCCGTTGTTTCAAGATTAACTAAAGAGACATTTTCTAGCTTACTTGTAGGATGTTTGGATAATCCACTATCTGGTACTGCACCAATCATAATATGAGAGCTACATTGAGCTATTTCTTCATAACGCTCTGCTTCTTGCAGATACCATTTTCCTTGTTGAAATGTTACTAAAACTAATGGTTTTCCTTCCGGTTCTATACTGCAAGTTTGTAATATATGGTCTTCTAAAGCATGACATAAAGCTACTAATGTATTTTTGAAATAAACTCCATAACTAGAGGGGAGTTTTCCTTCTGGACTAGCTTCTTTTAGTTGATTTAAAGTTGATTCGGGATTCATTTTATTAAATGATAATTATTTTATATATTTGTATTTTATCTAAGGTAAGCATTCATTTTTTAGCAGTCAGCTAGCCTCCTGGCTTGGAACTGCGTTAACAGCAAATGATGAATAATTATTTACTTAAGATTAAAGGAGGATACTTTGGTAGTAACTTTTAATTCTCTCTCAATTTATGAATTGCTTTTACGGAAAAATTAAGGTATAAAGCCTCTCCATTCATAGAAATAAAGAAAAAAAATACTTTTAGCCAATCCTCTTGTTTACAATAAGAGGTAATTATTAATTGTTAATTATTAATGATTGAACTCCCCCTCTCATCAATAGCTAATAGCTGATAGTTGAATGCTTACTTATCTTTATGGTTAACCTTAGTATTAAGATTATAACATTTACTCTATTTATACATAGTTTTATTATTTTGTCAAGTATTATCAAGTATTTATGTGGTAAAAAAAGTGGTAAAATATATCCAAATATAATTTAGGTATAGAACTATGACAGTTTATCAAGATAGGGAAGCATTTATTCCTTATTCCCGCCGAGATATAATAGAACTTTGTATTAAAGATGGTAAATTACCAGAAAGTTCTTTACAAAAATTTAGAGAATTTTGTTCTATTTTACTGGCATATTATCATTTCAAATTACATAAAACACTGGAAGTATTAAAGGAAAATTATGCGCCTTTTAATCCAGATGCTAATACTAAATATATTGCTGATTATTCTGACTCAGAACTAGCCACAATGCAAAATAAAGTAGTTCAAAGTTTTGCAGAAATTCTAGAACAAGGTAATTATTATCCCATATATCAAGCAAGTTTAGAACGTGCTTTTGAGGAAATGTCACTAATCGAATTAAAAACATTTATTGATTTTGATGATTTTGAAGAAATGGTATGTTACTGTCGGGGAGATATTTATCAGACATATAGTTTTAAGAGGTTTTTCCGAAAAATTGAACAAGAAATTAATATTTTTGAAAGAGTAGCTTTATTAATTAAGTGCAAGGATAAAGAAAAGAATAATACTTCTAATAATTCTCTGGAAGAGTCTAATTTAAGCGCTAGTAAAATCTATATTTCTCTCTACAGAAATATCCCTAAAAATGATATAGCATTTCTATTTCCTAATGTAAAAGTTAGCATGACTTTGAAAGACCGTTTGATGTTAATAATTCCTGCTATTGGTGCAGCAGTACCTATTGTCTTGAGAATTTTACCCCAATTATTACTAATTATTGGTGTGATTGTATTTTTGGTTTTTGGTCCTGATTATGTGGAACAATTAAAGTTGAGAGCTAATCCGCAAGATGTGAAAAATATGACAGGAATTTTATTGGGTTCATTATCTTTATTGGTAACTTTAGGAGGGTTTTGTTTTAAGCAATATAGTCAATACAAAACTAAACATATTAAGTTTCAAAAACAGGTAACAGAAACTTTATTTTTCAAGAATATTGCTAATAATGCTGGTGTATTTCAAACTTTAATTGATGATGCTGAAGAAGAGGAATGTAAGGAAATTATTTTGGTTTATTATCATTTATTAACGAGCAATATGTCCCTAACTCCAGAACAATTGGATGACAAAATTGAAGCTTGGATGGAGGAAAATTTTGATACAAAAATTGATTTTGATATTAATGGACCTTTGAATAATATGACAAAAATTCAGGGCAAAATTGTCAGAGATGGTGAAGATGATGAAGAAGTTTCAGAGATACCATTATTAACATACAATGAAAATGGTTGTTGTCAAGTTTTACCTCTAGATGATGCGAAAAAATTAATAGATTATATTTGGGATAATGCGTTTCATTATGCTTAAAGTAAATGGATAATTGATAATTAATACAGCAGATTATAACTTGGTGAGGCATAACCATCGTGGGCAAAATGCCTGTAGTAGGAACATTTTATTATTAATAGACATCTGCAGAAAAGAGGGAGTAGGGAGTAGGAATTAGGAGGAAATAATTGATAATTTATGGGTGATAACTGATTTTATTTTTTATTATCGGAGATGTCTAATCTTTGTATTTCATGTAATTGGAATCTACTGTAATTAATAACTAATAACTGATAATAGAGGTAATTTATGGAAGCTAGTTTGGTAGGTTTAGCAGGTTGGGGATTATCGAAAATTGCTGACTCTTTGTGGGATACTGCCTGGGAAAAAGGAGGCAAAAGTCTCACTCAATCTCTGAAGAAAACAGATTTAGAAAAAGCTTTAAAATCCGGTAAAAAATCTATTGAAGCATGGGAAAAACTACTCCCTCCTCAACAACTTTTATTCTATTCGGTTAAAAGAGATGGATGGAACGGAGCTGACAATTTTTGGCGTTGCATATTTGTGGAATTAATTATAGTTTTAGAGAAAGAGGAAGTAAAAGATAGGATTTACCTTTTATGCAAGGATTCATCCCTTGGTTCAGCAACGCCCAATTTTTTGATTCAATATTTTAATCATTCTGCTGTTTTGACGGAATTACAAAAACCATTAACTAATCACGGGAAGCCAGATATTGATATTTTAATTGCCATCTTTCAACAGGAAGCTGAAGCTAAAAATATTCAATTAAATCAAGGAAGTCTACAGCGGTGGATAGAAACTTTTGTTAATGCTTATTTTAAAGAAACTGATACTTATATTAAATTTCAGGTTGCCAAACAAAATTATTTTGAACAGTTAGCCAATTGGTTTGATGATGTGAAATTTGCTGGAATTTCTGTGCCTGGGCAAGAAGTAGAAAAGTCAGAGAAATTAGCTAACATTTTTGTCATGCCAGATGTGGTAGAGGATGTCTCAACAGGAGGAGGTTTTGAACAGGATTTATTATTAGGAGGGGCGTTGCTGAAACAAGGGGTGAATCCTTGCATAAAAGGTAAATTCCATCTTTTACTTCCTCTTTCTCTAAAACTATAATTCCATAGGAGACTTATTTCTCTCCTGTTGTGAAACAGCATTAGGCAACTCAGAATTAACGGACGATATTTTTACCCTCAGCGCCGCCTTTTTATCAGCAGGAGCGTCCAATTTTATCAGTAGTTTGTGGTCTGTGGATGATTTAGCCACAACAATTTTATCATATTTTTACCACCGCAACCGCGCCCAAGGTATTACGAGTGCAGATGCGTTATGGCAAGCACAGATGGAGTTGAAAGAATTAACTTTAGCTAAAGCAAAGGAGAGTCTGAAAAATGTGGAAGCAGTATTAGATAAGTTTACAGAGGGGAGCAGAGAGTATGAGGAACAGGAGAACATAGCAGATAACTGTCAGGAAATTTCTGATTTAGTGATCCAAGCCAAAAATTTAATCGGAGGGGAAAAACGGTTTAATCATCCTTATTATTGGGCAGGTTTTGTCTGTCAAGGAGAAGGGTAAATTCAGTTATCAGTTATCAGCTTTAAGTTTTCAGTAGTCGAGTATCTTGCTCGCCAGAATGACAACCGTACGAAAAAAACTGTAGAAAATCGTAACAGTTTTTATCTTGATATTGGATTAACCAATACAGGCGCTCTCGGCGCAGCTCACTATTTCCATCCTCCGGAATGCTACGCAAACGGCAGTAAATGCCTCTGGGAATTTCTTATCTTAAATTTGAAGACTGCCATTGATATCGGCATTAATGACTATACCAGTTGCACTCAAAAATAAACCACGTTTGACTCGTTTACCCCCATAAGTTTCATGTTTAATTGGTGGCTCTTGGTCAAGGGCAGATGTTTTGCTTGTATAGCTTTCCTCTGTTTCAATCACCTTGATTCCTGCTAGCTGACATTTATAAGTAATTTGCTTGGGCTTTCTTATCATGTGGTATTTGAGTAAAATTTTGGTTGTTTTTTTTGCCTATATTTGCACCTTGTTTCCAGTTATCATTTTTTCCAATTACTACAGTACCAATATTATTTGTGGTTAAATACTCAACCACTAAGAAACTGGTGTTATGCAGATAATTCTCCACAAAACGATTTCGATGATAACTCAATGCTTCAATCTTACGACTGGTTTTTCTTTTGCCTTTGAGATGACTTTGGTACTTAGCTTTACGCTTGTTATATAATTGATTGACGCTTTTTAGTGGCTTCCCGTTAATCAGCAGTGGTTTGACACCAGGCTTATTTGTAGATAGAGCTACTAATCGGTCAATCCCTAAGTCAATCCCGGCTACATATCTTGAGTTTATTTGTGGCTGATTCGTTTTTTCACGCCACTACTTCAATTATATAGCAGGCAGTAGCAGGTACGATCCTCACTTCGATTACAGTATCCACAACTACAGGTATTTTGATTTCACTCATGGATAAGTGACAAATACCATTTTTCAAACTTGCTCTATAGACTGATTCCTTTGAATATATAACTACATTTCTACCTTTGGTTTTGTCCTTATATTTGGGTATTTTGGGCTTACCCAAAAACTTCCCTGGACGTTTTGACCATTCTTTGATTGCCTGAAAATAACCACGCCAATTGGCAACCAAGCATTTTATTATTTGTTTTGATACTTTAGTTGGTAATGCTCTATAGGCATCGCTATCTTTGGTGGCGTGGTACAGTTTAGTTAAATCCAGACTTTTTGAGAACTTGAAAAAATGCTGACGATAATAATAATTAGCCAAATTATACAAGTTTTTTGACTTAAAAGCTAACTGATCACAACAAGCCCAATACTGATGTTTTCGCTTAATAATATGTCTGTCAACAAGTCGCATTCACCTGAATTATTTCCTAAGCTTTACCTGTTTAATATTAAAACACTTTTCTACTTCTAGCAACTACTTTCTACAATTTTCATTCAACAGTTAATCACCCCTACGGGAGGTTGTGTTGTATGCAATGTCCCTACTAACTTCTAATATCATGTCCGTTGGTATCGTTTGTGTAAAAGCCTTGGAAATATCTACCTTATGTAAGATTTTTCCTTTTCTTAAAGTTTCTTCCTTCTTCCTTCTCTCCTAGATAACTAAAGCCTTCTTCCTTACCTTCCCTATACAAGACCGATACTACTGGATTTGATATTACTCCTAATGAATTACCCGCCCCTCCTTAAAAATTGTTTGTTTACTAGAATGAGTAGTCAAACGTTCTAATAAAGTAGCACTAGCATCATTCAAACCAATCAAATTTACCTTAATACCCCGTCGGCGAAAACGGAACGCAACTTTATCAACTGCATCTATAGCAGATTGATCCCATAAATGAGCATGAGTTAGATCGATAGTCACAGACTCTAAATGTTCCCGAAAATCAAAGGAGTTGAGAAAATTCTCGACAGAAACAAAAAAGATTTGCCCATTGACACTGTAAATACGCTCTACACTATTTTCCCGTAAGTGGGAGTCAACAAAAATTAGTGCTGCAATTTTACGACTAAAGAAAATCGCACTCAGCGCCACTCCGACAATTACCCCAATAGCTAGGTTATGAGTCAAAACTGTAATCAACACCGTAGTTATCATTACTGCCGTTTCACTCTTAGGCACCCGACGAATATGGCGAATGGAACTCCAGTGAAAGGTACTGATAGAAACCATAATCATCACCGCAACTAATGCTGCCATAGGAATACGCGCCACCCAGTTATTCAGCACAATAATACAAACAAACAGAAAAATTCCTGCACTCAGAGATGAAAGTCGAGTACGCCCTCCAGAACCTACATTAATCATAGACTGACCGATCATAGCGCATCCTGCCATTCCCCCAAAACATCCCGCAATAATATTTGCCACCCCTTGACCTACTGCTTCCTGGTTTTTATCGCTAGAAGTGTCCGTGAGGTCATCAATGACATTAGCTGTTAAGAATGATTCTAATAAACCTACCAAGGAAAGCGCCAAAGCATAAGGTAGAATAATATCTAAAGTTTTGAAGTTGAGCGGTACCATTGGCAAGGCAAAACTAGGCAAAGTATCGGGCAATGTTCCCATGTCTCCCACAGTAGGAACATCTAACCCAGTCACCATCGTAAATATTGTCAGCACAACAATAGCAACTAAAGGAGAAGGTACTATCCTAGTGAAGCGAGGCAACCCATAAATAATCCCTAACCCAACTGCGACCATTATGTAAACCCAAATAGAAGCATCTTCAAATTGAGTTAATTGAGCATTAAAAATCAAGATTGCCAGAGCATTAACAAATCCTAGCATTACCGCCCTGGGTACAAATCTCATTTGATTTCCTAGTTTAATCCATCCTAAGAAAATTTGTAGAATACCTGTGAGAATGGTAGCTGCTAACAAATAATTTAAACCATAATCTTTTACCAAAGTTGTCATCAGCAAAGCCATCGCCCCGGTGGCCGCAGAAATCATTGCTGGTCGCCCACCTAAAAAAGCTGCAACAATAGCAATGCAAAATGAAGCATATAAACCTACTTTTGGATCGACACCAGCAATAATAGAAAAACCAATGGCTTCAGGAATTAAAGCTAAAGCCACTACAGCCCCTGCTAATAAATCTTTTTGTACATTAGAAAACCAGGCTTGTTTCATTAATATATTTTTCATTTCTTCACCTTGTCAAAAAACTTGCCTGTACAATTTGTTGTGTATATTTTTGTGTAATTAGTGTTTTTGGCATGACACTAATTTTTGCAATTAGTTCACTTGATCGTATCCTAAAATAAATTTGCTCACATCATCATAATAAACAGATTTATTTAAAGATATTTGCTAGATGAGATTTACTTGATAATTTACTGGTTTGATGCAGAGTTTTCTCTGACCAAAAAATGAGGGTATGCGCCTCCCCTTTTAAGGGGATGAAAAAAATATTTAATTCAGTATTTCAAGCCTCCGACTTCAATCGGAGGTTCACTGATAACTGATAACTGATAACTGAAATGACATCTGAGCCAAGACAATTTTTTTCAGGTAGATGACTAATTTAAAGATTGTCTCAATTAGAAAAATAAACTAGATTATAGTTAGCTGATTAAATTGTAGTTTAATACATTTGTTAATTTAATGATGACTAACTTTTCTTGGACTAAACAATGGTATCCATTCATTAATTGATAATTGATAATGGATAATTGATAATTACAAGAAGGTTAAAACCGTTCTTGATTGAAGATTGGGAAATATCCTAGCACTTTTTTTCCCCTATCCAAGGGGAGGCTTTAAACCACAATTATTTAATTAACAATTAATAATTAATAATCCAGTAAGTCCCATAAACTATCTAGATGCCTCTCATCCAACCTCAATAACTTTACTGGGTAAAAGGCTGGTAATTTGGCGAGACAAACAGCAAAAATGGAGAGCAATGGATGATACTTGTCCCCATAAATTGGCGCAGTTATCTTTAGGAAGTATCGATAAGAATGGAGACTTAATGTGTCGCCATCATGGTTGGTGTTTTGATGGATCAGGGAAATGTACAAATATTCCTATGTTGAGTGATGAAAAAGCTTTAGAAACAGCTTGTAATAGTAGGCGATCGCAAGTACAAATATATCCGACTCAAGTGCTACAAGGATTACTTTGGATATGGCCTGATAGTAGTTCTACTGCTGTTGAAGATTCTACAATAAAACAACCTGCTGTAATGCCAGAATATAAATTTGATAGCTCTTCAACAGATTGGTATATGTCAGAAGTTCCCTATAGCTATACTGTCTCTGTTGAGAGTAGTTTTGACCCTTCTCACGGT
The DNA here is from genome assembly GCF_050016015.1 of Dapis hubbardiae BLCC-M172. Taxonomy (NCBI): domain Bacteria; kingdom Bacillati; phylum Cyanobacteriota; class Cyanophyceae; order Oscillatoriales; family Microcoleaceae; genus Dapis; species Dapis hubbardiae. The sequence continues at coordinate 12,125 of NZ_JBNHEQ010000182.1, read as the reverse complement.
CAATTTTTGCATGAAGGAATTGCAGGTTTTTCTCCAGAAAGAGCTATTGCAATGCAACATTTTGAAGTATTGGAAAAAATATCTGCTGAAGATGGTTTTACCTTAAAGCATTCTGGTTACAATATTTTTAATAAAGATATGAATGCTACGCGGAAATTTACCCCGCCCTGTTCTAATACAACAGTTTACGAATTTTCTAATGGTAAATCTGCTTTGTTTCAGTTGTATTTTGTGCCGACAAAACCAGGTTATTGTAAACATATTAGTAAGTTTATTTTTGATGCAGCTCCACAAAAACGTAACTTCTGGTTTGAACTTCTACCAAAGTATTTACTTACTGGGTTACAACACTCATCTAGCTATAAGTTAAGTAATCAAGATTTATCAATGATGCACTCCCAAGCTGTTAATGAATCAACAGAGAATAAAACTTGGCAAAAATCCTATTTCATGCCTTCATTAGCTGATGTTGGTATCGTCACTTTTCGGAAATGGTTAGACGAATTTGCCGGGGGTAAACCAGAATGGCAAGGAATCACAGAAACACCTTTTTCAGAATTAAATGATGAACAATTATACGATCGCTGGCACCGACATACAAAGCATTGCCCTAGTTGTCGGCAATCTTTAATTTTGATAGATAAAGTTAAAGATTTTTGTCAAAATTTTACAGGAGTATTGGCAATTTTAGCTTTGTTATTAATAGCTATTAATTTGCCTATAAAAATAATTTTTATCCCTGTTTTACTGGGGATATTAAGTTTAATTTGTTCCTATAAATTAGACTTGATGCGACATCGTTTTATCAGCAGTATTCCCAAGAAAGGTTGACCTGAAGTGACATTATATTAGACTAATATTCTGTCTGGTAAAACACTATTCATTAATTGATAATTGATAATGGATAATTGATAATTACCTCTGGTTAAAACAAATGCGGGAATTGAAGATAAGGAAATTAAATAACACTTTTTTTTCCCTATCCAAGGGGAGGCTTTAAACCAGAATTATTTAATTATTAATAATTAATAATTCGGTAATTATGCTCGTAGTTTTGCTCTAGCCCTAAAAGAAAAATTTGAGGAGCTAGACTCAGAAACCGGGTTTTTTCGTGATTTCTATTATAAAAACAACGATTTATCATAAAAACCCGGTTTCTTTGCGCAAGTCCTGAGAATTATTATCAGACAGTAGGGAAAAGAGATTAATCTTAAAACAGTCGCGCAAACTGCTGTAAATAAACTAATTGTAGAGATATTCTCTGGAACATCTCTACGAAAAATAGGATAGTTCTTTCTACAACAATGTTTGCATGATTTCCCCAATATTCCGAGATAAAACTGCTTGATTATACTTCTGTAACTTCTCATCTGATGAAGAAAAAGGTTTGCCTATCAAAGTTTCTTCTTGAATGTAAGTCACAAAAGGACGACGCAAAGCTTCATATCTGCTAAAAGCTGCTTCTATCGCTGTTATATCATCCAACTGATTTTGTTTGTTAATCTCAGCCACCAAAGTAGCGATCGCTGCTGCATCTTCTAGTCCTTGATTAGCTCCTTGACCGATAAATGGTGGCATACCGTGGGCAGCATCTCCTGCCAATACAACCCGCCCTATATTCCATTTTGGTTGGTCTGGAGCAGAAACAGTGGCATGATGAGTATAATACGGACGTTGTATCATCTTATCTGGGGAAGACAAAGCTACCAACTGCAAAATTATCTCTGGAAAGTCTGCTTTTTTTAACTCTTCTACAGCAATATTAATTAACTCTTCTCCCGATTTTTCTAGCAATGACTCTAATGGGAAAGCTGCATGGAGGAGATATCCAAACTGAGAAGGTTGAGGAGAAAATAATATAATTCTGGGAACGTCACTTTCCGATATTTGACGATTTGTTATAGTTACTGCTCTAGAATAACTATGAAAAAATCTCTCCTTAATTTCTTGTGAAAGTGCTTCCGGCACCTGATATGTTGCACCACTACCAATCGCGCCAACACCACAATATTCTGGTTTGCTGTATCCACTGTATGGAGTATCTTTGTAGATTATTTGACGAACACTAGAGTTAATTCCATCTACTCCGATCAATAGTTTGGCACGGATAGATGTGATTTCTGATTCAGGAAATTGGGCGGAATTTACACTGCTGCTTTTATTCTTTTCTTGTGTATCATCCCAGTGAGCATAGGGGTTAGTTTCTACTTCTTGATTAGAAACAAAATCTGCTCGAACACATTGAAACTCTGGTTCGGTAACTACGTTAATACAACGATGATTAGCTCTAACGCGCTCAACTGGTAATAGTGTTCTTAGTTGAGTTTGTAAATCGTACCAAGATATTGATATTCTACCCTCCCCGTACTTTTCAAAATATTCATTGTATCCGAGAGGAAAAGAACGAATTTTCTCCCCGTTTACATTTATGTGATTCCATTCTGGTGAAGGCGTTTTTTTCCCTGTCTCAGTTTCCTGACTTACTTGTAGTGAGTTTTTCTGTTGTTCAATAGTAGCTTTGATATTTTCGTAAGCTTGAGGATTAATATATTTAAGCGCTCTCAAGCCATTGGGTAAAAGACCGAGACCCTGACCTACTTTACGAAAGGCGCGAGTTTGGTCTAGGACAATAATATTTTCGATGCCACGTTGGCGTAAACCGAGGGCAGTTGCTAGTCCTATGGGACCGGCACCAATGATCGCTACGTCATAGTCAATTTTTGGACTGGAGTTTTCTGGTTTCATAAACTGATATTGGTAATTACTAAAAATATTGTACAACAGTTATAAGAGTTATCATTAGAGCGCTTTTCAGGTCAATGAACCACACTAAAAAAATGATAACCCTGTAGGGACGTTGCACAGGCAAAAATGCGTTTTCCGTTCCGGAATGCTCCGCTTTCCATGTTGTGCAGCAAAACGTCCCTACTGTGGTCTATTCAAATGAAAACGTCTGTAAGTAGATATATCTAATTAAACGTTAAAAAAAATGTAGGGGCGGGTTTAGCCAAAAGCCTTGATATTTCGGATGTAGTCCGAAAAACCCGCCCTCAAATTATTGCGTTTATTTATGCTCACCTACTTACAATAATGTTTGCATAATCTCTTCAATATTACGAGTGTAGACTTGTTGAGCATACTCCTGTCTATGCTGCTCTGAAGAAAGAGGTAGCCTTGTCAAAGTTGCGTATTGAATGCGCTCCATCAGTGGGCGACGTAAAGTCTCATATTTACTGAAAGCTGTTTCTATCGCTACCATATCATCCCACTGATTTTGCTTGTGAATCTCAGCTACTAATGTTGTCATCACAGCAGCATCTTCCAGACCTTGATTAGCACCTTGAGCCATAAATGGTGGCATTCCATGAGCTGCATCACCTGCCAATACAACCCTCCCTATATTCCATTTTGGCTGGTTTGGACCAGAAACAGTAGCGCGGTGAATATAATACGGACGTTGCATCATCTGTTCTGGGGATGACAAAGCCACCAACTGCTGAATTATCTCTGGAAATTCTGCTTTTTTTAACTCCAAGATAGCAAGATCGATTAACTCTTTTCCTGACTTTCCTGCCAATAACTCTAAAGGCAAAGGTGTGTGGATTAGATATCCATATTGACCAGACTGACGGGAAAATAAGATAATTCTAGGGGTTTCGTTTTCTGTAGAATTTGCTGCTATTTGCTGATTGAGAATTGTTACTATTCGCGAACCTTTAATAAACTTTTCCTGGATTTCTTGTGCGAGTGCTTCTGGAATATCATATACTCCTCCACTGCTAATAGCTGCAACACCAGAATATTCTGGTTTGCTATATTCACTGTATGGAGTGTCTTTGTAGATTACCTGACGCACGGTAGAATTAATTCCATCTGCTGCAATTAATAATTTAGCACGGATAGATGTAATTTCTGATTGGGGTAATTGGGAAGAACTTACAGTGCTGGTTTTATCGTCTTGTTGTTTATTTTCCCAATGGGCATAGGGATTAGCTTCTGCTGTCAGATTAGAAACAAAATCTGCTCGAACACATTGAAATTCTGGCTCGGCGACTACATTTACACAACGATGATTAGCTTTGACAACTTCCTCTGGTAACAGTGTCCTCAGTTGAGTCTGTAAATCGTACCAAGATATTGATACCCTCCCCTCCCCGTACTTCTGAAAAAAATCATCGTATCCTAGAGAAAACGAACGGATTTTTTGCCCGTTGACATTTCTAGTCGCCCATTCTGGAACTGGCTGATTTTTTTCTGCCTTTGTTTCCTGGTTTGGTTGTATTAGCTTATTACCAGTTTCTTTGATATTTTCGTATGCTTGGGTATGGGTATATTTAAGTGCTTTCAAGCCATTGGGTAAAAGATCGACACCCTGACCTACTTTACGAAAGGCGCGAGTTTGGTCGAGGACAATAATACTTTCAATGCCACGTTGGCGTAAACCGAGGGCGGTTGCTAATCCCACTGGACCTGCACCAACGATCGCTACGTCATAGTCAATTTGTGGACTGGAGTTTTCTGGTTTCATAAACTGATATTGATAATTACTAAAAATATTGTACAATAGTTGTAAGAGTTATCGTTACAATAATGTTTCCATAATTTCTGCAATATTACGACCGTAGAGTTTTTCAGCATACTCCCGCTGCTGCCCTTCTGAAAGGGGTATTATGCTTAAACTTGCTTGTTGAACGCGCTCCAAAATTGGGCAACGCAAATATTTATATTTATTAAAAGCTGCTTCTATCGCTGTCATATCATCCCACTGATTTTGCTGGTTAATATCGCCAATTAATGTTGCGATCGCAGCAGCATCTTCAAAGCCTTGATTAGCACCTTGACCCGCAAGAGGTGGCATACCGTGGGCAGCATCTCCCACCAATACAACTCGTCCCATGTTCCACTTGAGCTTGTCTTGAGTATTAACAGTTACGGGATGAATATAAAAAGGGCGTTGTACTATCTGCTCTGGAGAGGATAAAGCCACAAACTGCTGAATCACCTCTGGAAAGTTAGCCTTTTTCAACTCCAAGACTACAGTATCAATTAACTCTTTTCCTGACTTCCCTGCCAATAACTCTAAAGCCAAACCTGCATCAATTATATATTTAAACTGACCAGGCGCTTGCGACAATATAACCATTTTCATTTGGGGAATTTGATTTTCTGTAGAATTTTCCAAGGCTGGGTCATTATAAATTACTACCCCTGTGGCACCATCAAGAAACCGACCTTCAATTTGGTGTAAAAGAGCTTCTGGAACTTCCTTAACTTCATCACAACAGATACCAGAAAAACCAGAATATTCTGGTTTGCTGTATACAGAGTATGGAGTTTCTTTGTACATTAGCTGACGTACAGTAGAATTAATTCCATCAGCTCCAATCAATAGTTTAGCACGGATCGATGTTATTTCTGATTCAACAAATTGGGAAGAATTCCCAGTGCTATTTTTATCTTTTTCCTGTTTATTTTCCCAGTGGGAATACGGGTTAGGTTTTGCCCCTAGATTAGAAACAAAATCAGCGCGAACGCATTGAAATTCTGGATCTTCAACTATATTGACACAACGATGATTAGCTTTAACAATATGGCTTGGTAATAGTTTTCTCAGTTGACTCTGTAAATCATACCAATGCATAAATGTTACAAAATCTCCGTATTTATGAACTATTTCATCGTATCCTAGAAAAAATAAAGAAATTTTTTCCCCATTCACATTTGTGACATTCCATTTTGACTTTGGTTTATCTTTTTGTAGTGAATTGTTATTGGATTTGTTAACAGTTTCTTTCATACTTTGATATGCTTGGGTATCAATATGTTTAAGTGCTTGTAACCCATTGGGCACAACAACAATATACTGACCCACTCTACGAAAAGACCGAGTTTGGTCTAGGACAATAATATTTTCAATGCCACGTTGACGTAAACCAAGGGCGGTTGCTAATCCTACTGGACCTGCACCAACGATCGCTACATCATAGTCAATTGTTGGAGTGGAGTTTTCTGGTGACAATGATTCTGTCTGTTCTAGTTTCATAAATTAATCTTAAATAATAACTACAACAAGACTTACGCAGTACAACGTATTTTGGTCATTGCGACCGATAGGGTTTGCGGAGCAGTCCGGAATGGATAGCAATCTCAAACGCTAGTTTTTCCTACTTCATGCGTAAGTCCTGTACAACTATTGTACAATAGTAAGGTGATTTAGAATTTATAAGGGAATAGGGAATAGAAAAGAATAAAAACAACTGTACCTCATAGCTTCGGAAATTGCTATATAATCTCTAAAGTTAGTTACCTTTAAGTTTAGGTTTAAGCTTAATGGGTGTAGTGAAAGACTATCAAGTGCTAAAATAGACCTTTGGTGCAAATTAACCAAATTAAAATTCAATAATCTAGAACATTACTGTGAAACATCAGAAAATATTGAAGTACAAAAAAATACTAATTGCTGCTCTTTTTTCTCTATCATTTATACTTTTTTTATCAATGAAAACATTGGCAGCTAGCCAACCATTTTATACTATATTGAGGACAGGTACGCCTATAATTATTGATGGTAAATTAGATGAGCCAGCATGGACAGCAGCACCAGATGTAGGTGCTTTTAAATTTCCTTGGTGGGAGTCAGGAAAACAAGAAAAAACTGTTAGTAAATTGTTGTGGGATGATGATAATTTATATGTATCTTTTATTGTTGAAGATGCACATATTTGGGCAGAAAAAACCGAGCGTGATAGTGCTGTTTTTCAAGATGATTGTGTAGAAGTTTTTACAGCACCAAATCCCGATCAACCCCTTACCTATTTTAATATTGAAATGAACGTGCAGGAGGCATTTCTCGATCAATTTCATCGTCACACTTCAGAGGGACGAAAGACTAAGGAATGGAATGGTGAAGGTATAAAAATTGCTACTTCAATTGTTGGGAGTTTAAATGACGATAGTGATACAGATAAATATTGGATATTAGAAGCAGCCATTCCTTTCAACAATTTTGCTGAGGTTGCTAAAAATACACCACCGAAACCAGAAGAAATTTGGTATCTTAATCTTAATCGTCTAGGTGGTCAGACAAATTTACAGTATAGTCAATGGTCTCCCAGTCAAACTCCAAAACCCCAGTTTCATGCACCTCAATATTTTGGTCGTGTAGCATTTTCAATAACAGCAAGTCCCTTTTGGAAAAGATAATTATAAGAAGGAAAATTTTGAGTTTTGGCAGTTTTATAAAGTGAAGAGTTTAGATTAAAAAAACTGCCAAAATGTCTATCTGTAAATACTTTAAAAGTTTATTGAGAAGCCCCAATTAAATTCATAATATAGCAATCAGGAATCAGATCTGAGAATTGAAGTATTCCTTAAAGGTATAAAATATAGCAGTTATCTTATAATATATAGATACATTTTTTCTTTGTTCCCTGTTCCCTCTTCCGTAAAAATCTCCAATATCTCACAACTCAAACCATATTGCTATATTTACCATTTTAATCAAAAATTGCCTCTGAATTTAAAATCCTAAAATATCTTGCATAAAGTTACTAAAGTTTGGTAATTTAAGAATAGAATTAGACATGAATAATAAATATGAAAGCAAATACAATTACTGGCAGAAATTATCAGATTGGTGAAGCCGAAAAACTTACCTCCTTAGCTGAAAAATATGGGGTTAAGTTAGAGACAAGAAATTTGGATACTTACAGCGATGCAGGATTAGAAGGATGGTGGGGAGACAATGGCTGTCACAAACCATTGCAGGAAATGAATCCAGTTAGAGGAGGATTTGCAATTGATGTACTCAAAAGATTTGAGATTTATCCTTCTCAACGAATAATTGAAATTGGCTGTGGTGGAGGTATTTTTTCTGAATATATTGCTAGGCATGGATATAACGTTTTAGGTGTTGATATTTCAGAGGGAGCAATAAATGTTGCCAAGGAACACGCCAATATTACTAATGTTAAAGTTGATTATCAAGTGGCAAGTGTTTATCAATTACCTTTTGAGGATGAAAGCTTTGATGTAGTAATGTCTAGTGATTTTTTCGAACATCTTGAAGATTTAGTTACTGCAATTTCTGAGATGTCTAGAATTCTCAAAAAAGGCGGTCTTTTTATCTTTGATACTATTTCCAGAAATGAGAGCTGCGTTACAACTTTTATGAAGTTAGAAGCTGAAGGAATTATTCCTGCTGGTACTCACGAACCTTTGTTATTTGTTCAACCACAAGAGTTAGAAAGTTTAGCAAATAATTGTGGTATTGATTTTGCTAAAGATGTTAATAATCCCTATGGATTTTTGCTACAGTCTATAATATTTATTGATGGTAAGTTCCAGCTAGGAAAAGTAGAGGAAAAAGAGACTTTACCACACTATATTGGATACGGAATTAAAAGATAAAACTTTCTGGGGTGTGTCTTACCGAAAAATCCAGGTAGAAAGCCTCTTCTTTTAAGGGAAAAAAAGAAAAAAATCCTTTGATTCAATCCTCTTATTTCTAATTTATAAGAAGAGGTAATAATTAATTATTAATTATTAATTGTTGAACCACCTTTTGGGTAATTATAGTAAATTAAGCAATTGGCAAGAAAAAAAAGATAATTCAAATGATGGATGTACAAGTTAGATTAGCACGCGCTGAGGATCGGGAAGCCGTTTTAAATTTTTGTCAACACACATGGGAAAATGAATCAGACCATATTCATCTAGTTTGGGATGAATGGTTAGCTGAACCTCAAGGTCGTCTTTTTGTGGCTGTAGTTAATGATGTACCAGTGGGAATAGCACGAGTATTTATGGTGTCAGACTCGGAAGGTTGGTGGGAAGGGTTGCGTGTCGATCGCGCTTATCGAGGTCAGGGTATAGCCAGAATTTTAGATTCACAAATAGAACAGTTTTTACGGGAAAATAATGTCAAAATTTCTCGCTGCCAAGTTAACTCTAGAGACAAAGTTATGCTAGGAATGATGACTAGACGAAATCGGAAAATTATTGCTCATTATATTCCTCACAGAAGTACACCTATTTCTACAGTAGAATCTCCACTAGGTTCGATATTTACTCAGGTTAAGAATCAGGATTTTACTTGTGCTTGGGAGTTAGTTAAGTCTCCTGATTTTTATGGTGAAAATAATTGTTTTTATGTTTGTCCAGGTGCTAAATGGCAAGAGCTAAAAATAGAACTCTTTAAAAATCTAATTGAACGAGGTTTGGTGTGGGGAATTAAACAGAGCGATCGCTTAGTTAGTTTAGCTATAGAAAGCAGTTTAAAACAAAAATCACCAGAAACTTTTTGGCTCGGTTATATTAAGGGTACTAAAGAAAGTTTACCAATCCTACTTTTAGAGTTACGTCATTTAGCTTTTCAGAAAAAATATTCAAGTATTGGTGGTTTTTTCCCCACTTGTGAGTTGCTATTAAATTATTTAGAAAAGGGAGAATTTTGGAAAAGTTATACTGGAGTTTTTTCATTGTTTCAGTGGGATAATTTTTCGTAAGCAAACAGCTATTAGCCGTCAGTTATCAGAAAAGCTGATAACTAACAAGCTAAAAATCATTGAGATTTTATGTTTTATGTTAGCTATTGCCTTTGACTCAAATTGGATATATAGTTTAAATGCTTATAGAACTTACACAGTAAAACATATTTTTCCATAGGGAAGCAATCTCAAATCCTAGTTTTTCCTACCTCATCTTTAAGTCCTAATAATAACTAAGAACTAATTAACTGAAATGAATTTTAACGATGCTCGACAATATGCTCCCGCAACCGAACGCAACCGAAAATTTATTTTGGAAGTCCTACAGCGAGTTTTGCCTCCAACGGGCAACATTTTAGAAATTGCTAGCGGTACAGGACAACACGCTGTTTTCTTTTCTAGCCATCTACAACCGCGCCAGTGGTTTCCTTCTGATCCAAACCCAATGTTGCGCGATAGTATAGCAGCATGGCAAAAACATAGTCCGTCAGATAACCTGCATCCACCCCTTAATATTGATGCGGAGGAGTCAGTTTGGGAGGTAGAAAAAGAGGGTATTGAGATTACAGCTCTTGTCAATATTAATATGATTCATATTTCTCCATGGTCTGCTTGTCTGGGATTAATTGCAGGTGCAGGACGTTTGTTACCACAGGATGGGGTATTATATTTGTACGGTCCGTACAAACTGGGACAACAGACAGCACCTAGTAATCAAGCGTTTGATGAGTCTTTGCGATTTCAAAATCCTGAGTGGGGGGTGAGAAACCTAGAAGATGTGGTAACGGAAGCAAAGAAGGAGGGGTTAAGGTTTGTGGAGAAGGTGGAAATGCCAGCAAATAATTTATCTGTGGTGTTCAAAAAGTATTAACAGGACTTATGCAAAACCGCCATATCTTGTAGGGGCGATTGGCCAATCACCCCTACAGATGGTGTATATTTTCTTATGTTGTGTAAGTCCTGATTAATTTGATTTTGCACCTGATGTCATTAGTAAACCCACTTGTTCGACTGTAGCAGTTTCTGCATCCAGAATATCAACAAATTTACCTTCATATATTATGGCAATGCGATCGCTCATTGCCATTATTTCTTCTAATTCTGTGGAAATATACAAAATAGCTGCCCCTTTTTGTTTTTCAGTTAGTAAAGCTTGTTGTACATATTCGGTTGCACCGATATCTAAACCACGGGTAGGTTGCATGGCGACAATTAATTTTGGTTCGCCAGAAAGTTCCCGCGCCAGAATAATTTTTTGTTGGTTTCCACCAGAAAGTTGACTTGCTTTTAATTGTGGATGACTGGCACGAATATCAAATTTTTCTATGGCGTTTTTTCCCTGATTATTTATCACTTTAGACTGCAAAAAACCATAACGGCAAAAAGGCAAAAACTTAAACAATTTCAAAATCAAATTCCGAGCAATACTAAAATTAAGAATTAAACCCATTTTCTGGCGGTCTTCGGGAATATATCCAACCTTTAATTTATCTGCTAAATTATCGACAAAATTTATCTCTCCTTTTTCCAGAGAACGTAAACTATTAATTGCATCTGCTAATTCTCTTTGACCATTACCATCTACTCCAGCAACTCCCAAAATTTCCCCACTATGAAGTTGAAAAGATAAATTATTCACAGCAGATAAACCTTGGTTATTTTTCACTTCTATATTTTTGACTTCCAGAACAATATTACCTTTTTCAGCAGGGATTTTTTTTTGGATTAAATTTATTTCTCGCCCTACCATCATTTCGGCTAATTTATGAGTATTAGTAGTTGCAGTTTCGATAGTATCTATAACTTTTCCCCGACGCAAAACTGTAACGGTATCACAGACATTAATTACCTCTTCTAGTTTATGACTAATAAAAATAATTGTATGATTATTTGCTGCTAATTGTCGCAAAATATTGAGTAATGAATTTACCTCTACTGGAGTTAAGACTGCGGTTGGTTCATCTAAAATTAAAATTCTGGCTTCGCGATAAATTACTTTGAGAATTTCTACCCGTTGCTGAATACCTATTGGTAAATCTGCAATTTTAACATTAGCTGGAATTTCTAAATTATAGGCTTTTGCCATAGCATTAATTTCTCTAGATTTTGCCGCTAAATTTAGATGAAAATTTCCAGCAGTTCCTAAGATAATATTTTCTGTTGCTGTTAATTGTGGTACTAACATAAAGTGTTGATGAATCATACCAATACCATAATTAATTGCTCTATTGGGAGAGGAAATTTTTATCGGCTTATCTTCTAGGTAAATTTGACCTAAATCTGGTTGATAAAGTCCTGATAATATATTCATTAAAGTAGTTTTTCCTGCACCATTTTCTCCAAGAATTGCATGAATGGAACCTGCTGAAATAGAGATATTAATATTATCGTTGGCGAGAAAATTTCCGAAGCTTTTTGTGATGTTTTCTAGACGTAAGTATGTCATTTCAGTTATCAGTTATAGTAATCTTAAATGATTTGTGAAACAAAACTGTCGGGGTTTGGTCTCCAAACCCAAACCTATATGTTCGACCAATAATTGAATTTGTAGGGATATTCCATATAAATATAACAATAAGAAATAGTTCGTGAAAAAAAACTGTCGGGGTTTGGTCTCCAAACCCAAACCTATATGTT